>WTIQ01000334.1:0-9927 GCA_011525185.1 Paracoccaceae bacterium
CTGGAAGAGGCGTTATGCAGAGGTTTTTTCTTAATCGACACAGACTGCGCATAGAGCCAGTTTAAGTGGCTGCGCTTTTTTAACTGTTTTGATGATTTTCTACCGCTCTAATTCTGCAGCATGTTGGGCGAGTTTTCCAAGGAGCATTTGCAATTGCACTCTCTCACTTTTGTCTAAAATGTCAAAAATTTCAGCTTCTCTCTTTACGAGATAGGCTGAAATTTCTGCGTGCAATTTGAGGCCTGCTTTGGTGATCTTGAGCTTTGCCTGTCGTCCATCAGTTGGGTCTGGAACACGCTCAAGAAAGTGGTGTTCTAACATTCTGTGTACCGCGCGTGAGATAGAGTTGCGCGGGCGTCTGGTCATCCGTGCCACATCTTGAGCGGTCAATTCTTCATAATGAGCGAGGCACAAGAGGAGGTGATATTCGGAGCGGACCAAATTGAAATCTCGGCGAATATCTTCGTAGGTGGGCGTTACAACGGCATTTGCAACATATGAGGTTTTGTAAGCATCGGGAAACTCTACAGCGTCAAAGATATGGGTAAAATCAATCGCTGGTTTTAGATTTGTCATTGCTCTGTTTCACTCTGCCTTTAGCGCGTGGTGGGTCACAAGTAACACTTGTCAAGTTCGGAGTGAACCGCTAGATTTGTTCCAAATGGAACAGTATTGAGTCTCAGATGGCACAAACAAAGCTCTCACTTCCTGATTTGGCTGCGAAAAAGAAAGCGGGCGAGCGGCTTAGTATGGTTGCGGTCGGTGAGGCGATGTCTGCGGCTTGGGCAGAACGGGCTGGCGTTGATATTATAGGTGTCGGAGACAGCCTTGGGATGACGCTACATGGTCATGAAAATACGCTCGCAATGAGCGTGGATCAGATGATTATGCATATTCGGGCGGTTCGGCGGGGGGCTCCTAACACTTTGACCATCGCCTCTATGCCCTATGGGTCTTATGCAACCCAAGAAATTGCAGTCACCAATGCGCTTAAGATGATGAAGGAAAGCGGTGCGGATGCGCTGAAATTGCAACTCGGAAAAGAGGGGGCGCCGATAATAAAGGCCGTTGCGGATGCGGGTGTCCCGATCATGTCACATGTGGGGCTTTTGCCGCATAAAGTCCATCTCATGGGCGGGTTTAAGATGCAGGGTAAAACCGCAGAAGCGGCTTATGAAATTGTAGAGAATGCCCGCGCCATAGAGGCCGCAGGCGCGATTGGATTGGAAATTGAGGCCATGCCCTATGAAGTTGGGCAAGCAGTTGATGAGGCGGTTTCGATTTTCACCTTTTCCATCGGAGCAGGCGCGGCGGGCACCTGCCAATTGTTAAACGGCTACGATCTAATCGGGGCCTTCGACAGCTTCAAACCCAAGTTTGCCAAGCGATACGGGAATGTCGCTCAAGTGGCTGAGAGCGCATTTGCCGCTTTTGTGCGCGATGTGCGCTCAGGTGAATTTCCCGATGAGGATCACAGCTATAAGATGACGTCAGAAGAAAAAAACCGGTTCCAGACGATGATGACCAGAGAGGCACCTGATGAAAGATGAGACCCCCAACGCCAACGGTCAACGTATTCCAAACGGAATGCTTGAGGATAATTATCCGCGCAACATGTGGTGGGTTGCGGCCTATCGTGAAGAGGTGACGCAAAAACCTATAGCGCGCTGGCTTTTGGACACGCCTGTTGTGCTGTATCGCACTGAGGAGGGAACGCCAGCGGCGCTTTATGATCGCTGCCCACATCGCTGGGCGCCGCTCTCAGAGGGGCATGTATCGGGCACGCAACTGGTCTGTCCCTATCATGGTATGGAGTTTGACAGGGCAGGTCACTGCACCAAGGCGCCCACCCAAACAATGATGCCTAAAACAGCGCAAATTCCATCCTTTCCCGTCAAAGAGGCAGGCGCCTTTATTTGGATTTGGATGGGCGATCCAAAGGCGATCGATCGTGATCCGCCTGATGTCAGCTATCAAAGCGACCCCAATTGGAGCTTTATCACAGGCTATATGGAGGTCGCGGCCAATTGGGTTTTGATCCGTGAAAATGTCATGGACCTGACCCATATCGCCTTTTTGCACAAAAACACCTTTAAGCAAAACGATTGGATCACAGCACCAGAGACCTACTGGGAGGGCGATAGCATTTGTTATGAACAAGAGTTCGATCTTGCCCCACTTTCGCCGCTCTTTTGTGCTGGTATGGGATTGCCCGAGGATAAGCCCATCAAGCGGGTGCAAAAGGGCTGGATGCCTTCTCTTGCGATTTCCTTTTCTGACTGGAAGGTCCATGATCCAAACCCCGATCCTGGCAAGCGCTCTGATTTTATCATGCGCGGCTGTCACATTGTGACCCCCTCAAACAAGGGACAGACCCATTACTTTTGGGGAGCGGCCTTTGATGTACCCGAAATTTCGCCTCAGGTGGCTGCTAAGACCAAGGACAGCGTTGTGGCGGCCTTTAATGAGGATAAAGCGCTTTTGCAAAAATTGCAGGCCAATGTCTCGGCTGATCCGAGGGGGCTTGATTATCTCGAAGTCACCCTTGGTGCAGATGGCGCAGGCGTCAAAGTGCGTCAGGTTTTGAACAAACAACTCGCCCAAGAAGGGCGTTCACTCACATGAATAAGATCGAGAGGAGAGGGTATGACGCCAGATGAAATCCTAAGCTATCCACCAAGAGTGCTAAGCCAAGCCCAGCGGGAGGCCTATTTTGAAAAGGGCTTTGTCTCGGTTCAAGAGATCGTTCCAAGTGATATTTTAAAAGAGCTACAAGCAACAACACAGGGTTTTGTCAACAAGAGCCGCGAGGTACGTGAAAGCGACGAGCGTTTCGATATTGGCCCCGGGCATAGCGCCCAAACGCCTGTTCTAAGGCGTCTTAAGTCGCCAGACACGGCCAGTGACATCTATTGGAATTTTTCAACCGGCTTAATGGCGGAAGTAGCCGCCGATCTGGTTGGCCCGAATGTTGTGTTTCATCACTCAAAATTGAATTTCAAATGGTATGATGAAAGCGATACAGTTAAGTGGCACCAAGACATTCAGTTTTTCCCGCATACGAATTATAATGTGCTGACCATCGGGTGTTATCTGGAAGACACCACAATGGAAAATGGCCCCCTCGCGGCTTTGGTCGGATCGCATAATGGTGATCTCTATAACCAATACGATGAAAACGGTGCTTGGACGGGGATGTTATCGGATCAGGACGCCGCTGAATTAGACCTCAAACAGGTTGAGTATATGACAGGCAAAGCTGGATCTATCACGATCCACAATGCTCGTACCTTGCATTATTCCCCCTCTTCAAAAAGTGACGTGCCAAGGCCGCTTTTGCTTAATTGTTATACCTCTTGTGATGCAAAGCCTTACACGCCTCATCCCTCTCCGACGGTGAATACCTATAAAGTGGTCAGAGGGGAGCCTGTCACATGGGTGCACCATGATCCAAGGCCCTGTCAAATTCCCCCGGATTGGTCTGGTGGATATACTTCGATTTATGCCGCGCAGGCCGGAGAGGATAGCGCCAAAACCGCAATGATGTAACACATTGCGGCTTGGCACCATTAGGCAGCCCTTGCCACATAGATTTAGCCAATCGGCAAAGGCAGGTTCACGCGAGCCGTGAGGAGAGAAAATATGCAAAATCAAAATACGCTATTGGATCATGTGACGCGCATGCCGCTGACGGTTCGGATGCGGCGCTCCGCGTTTTGGGAGCGCAGTCACCTTGCCGGGGCACAGGCTTATATTGTTTACAACAACATGCTGATTGCCACGGATTTCATGGGCGCAGAAGAAGATTATCACCACCTCAAATCGGCGGTGCAAATCTGGGATGTTGGGGTGGAACGCCAAATAGAAATATCGGGGCCTGATGCCTTGCGTTTGGTGCAAATGTCTACCCCCCGCGATATTGGCAAAATGGCGCGGGATCAGTGCTTTTATATTCCCACGGTGGACAGCACAGGCGGCATGAGCAATGATCCCGTTCTCTTGAAGCGAGACGAAGAACGCTATTGGGTTTCGATCGCCGATAGTGATTTGATATTATATTACAAAGGGGTTGCAGCGGCTCTTGGCCTCAATGTTAAAATTCAAGAGGCCGACGTGTCACCACTGGCGATACAGGGCCCATACGCGCAAACACTGGTCTTACGCATCTGGGGTGAGGCGGCAAGCGATCTCAAGTTTTTCCGCCATATCACAGTCGAGGTTGATGGGCGAAAAATGATACTGGCAAGATCGGGCTATTCGTTGCAAGGTGGCTATGAGCTTTATTTCGAAGGCCAAAGTGGAGCGGGTGAGTTGTGGGATACCTTGATGGATGTAGGCGCTGATTTAGACGTGAAAGTGGGCTCTCCCTGTCAGGCTGAACGGATAGAGGGGGGATTGCTCTCCTATCTGAGCGACATTACCCATGATATGACGCCTTTTGAGGCGGGTTTGGGTAAATTTTGCAACATGACGCAGGATGTTGGCTGTCTTGCCTGGGAGGCGCTCAGGGCCAAGCAGTCCCCAACGCGCCAAATAAGGCCCGTGGAAATTGAGGGGGGTCCGTTGCCGCCGCAAACAACATTTTGGCCGCTCACATCTGGATCACAGACCGTAGGGCGCGTATCCTCTTCTTGCCGCGCCTATGATTATGACTGTAATGCCGCTATCGGTCTGATTGATGCCGCTCATTGGAGCACAGGGAGTGCGCTGATGGTTCATACATCAGCAGGTCCGCGAGAGGCTGTTGTCAAAGACACATTTTGGGGGAGATCAGCTTGAGCACACAAAAACTCAGCACACAAAAACCAAGAGCCCGCCGGAGCTTTATTTTCACACCTGGCTTGCGCCCTGATATGTATCCCAAAGCATTGGCGTCGGGTACGGATATAGTCTGTGTAGAGCTGGAGGACGGTATCGCGCCAAAGGACAAAGCACAGGCGCGGAAAAATGCCCTCGCTCTATTTGAACATCCTCAAGCCGATGATGGAGTGGAACGGATTGTCAGGATCAACTCCATGCGTGAGCGCTTTGGAATTGAAGATGTGAACGCGATCCTTGCCAGCAAAACCCCACCGCCAGCCCTCATGATGCCCAAGGTGCGCACCCCCGATGAAGTTGTGATCCTCGATCAGTTGCTCACAGAGGCAGGCCATGATACGCGCCTTCATGTCATCATTGAAACAAACGCAGGGCTTGAAGCAGCCTTTGACATTGCCAAATCCTCGCCGCGCATTGATGCATTATTTTTCGGTGGTGTGGATATGGCCGCAGAATTACGCTGTGTGAACTCATATGATACTTTGCTTTATGCCCGCGCGCGGGTCGTTCATGCGGCGGCATCGGCTGGGCTTGACGCGATTGATGTTCCCTTTCTTGATCTGGATGATCCAGAGGGCATGAGGGCTGAGGCCGAAAAAGTGCGTGATCTCGGTTTTGCGGGAAAAGGCTCGGTTCATCCAAAGCAGATCGCTGCATTGAACGAGGTGTTTACGCCGTCGCCAGCAAAAATCGAACGTGCGCGACGGATTATCCAAGAGTTCGAAGCCGCGGATACAGGGCTTGTTGTTATTGACGGAAAACTGATCGAAAAACCTGTGTTACGTGATATGTACCGCATCGTATCGATTGCAGATCAAATGGAGGCTTGACCTTATGGAATGTTGTGGACCGGGCTATGCCTCACCAGCCGAAGCGATACGCGCACCGCGTGAAAAGCTTCTCTACACGATCGCGATTTACACAGGCACTGGCATTCAAAAGCCTGATTACCTTGCCACAGTGGATGTTGATCCAGAGAGCCCGACCTATTCGCAAGTGATCCACCGTCTCGAAATGCCGGGGATCGGGGATGAGTTGCACCATATGGGATGGAATGCCTGCTCAAGCTGTCATGATGACAGCTCAATGGCGCGCAAATATCTGATTTTGCCCGGGGTGAGGTCCAATAATCTTCATATCGTGGATACGGCCACGGATCCACGTGCACCGTGTCTGCATAAAGTGATCGATGGGGCAGAGATCAAAGCAAAGACTGACCTTTCAGGTCCGCATACGGTGCATTGTCTGGGGTCGGAGATTATTATTTCATTTCTTGGGAACGCCAAGGGCGAAGCACCGGGGGGATACCTTCAACTCGACAAAGACTTCAACATTGTCGGGCGCTGGGAAAATTCCATGGGCGATATCAAGTTTGGCTATGATTTCTGGTACCAGCCGCGCCACAATATCATGGTAAGCTCTGAATGGGCGGCGCCTAATACCTTTATGCCAGGCTTTGACCTCGAAGAGGTGGGGCATCTCAAATACGGGCGTGAATTGCATTTTTGGGATTTTGAAAAGAAAGAGCCGGTCGAAAGCTTTTATCTGGGGGAAGACGGGCTTTTGCCCTTAGAAGTCAAATTTCACCACAATCCTGATAGTACGCATGGGTTTTGCGGAGCTGCCTTATCAACAAATGTCATTCATTGGTGGAAAGATGAGACAGGTAAATGGCAATGGGAAAAGATCATTGATGTTGAAAATGAATTACACCCCGAATGGCCGATCCCCCTGCCGGGAGTAATGTCTGCGCTTTTGGTCTCTATGGATGATAAATATCTTTATGTGAACAATTGGCTTCATGGGGATATGCGCCAGTATGACATAAGCGATCCCCATAACCCCAAACTGACAGGTCAGGTCTTTATGGGGGGATTGCTGGGTAAAGCGCCTATGGTCAACGGTGTGGAGGTTGCTGGCGGGCCGCAAATGTTCCAGCTTAGCCTTGATGGAAAACGGCTTTATGTGACCACCTCGCTCTTTTCCACATGGGACAATCAGTTTTATCCTGAAATCCGCGAGAAAGGCGGCGTGATGGTGCAAATCGATTGTGATCCAGAAAATGGGGGAATGACAATTAATCCAAACTTTATCGTGGACTTTGGCAAAGAACCAAACGGACCAAGCCGTTGCCATGAAGCCCGCTACCCAGGCGGCGATTGCACAAGCGATATCTGGCTATGACCCAGTATAAGGTCACTCTCGCCAATCGGCAGGGCGCAAGTTATGACGTTGATGCGCGACGGCCTCTGCTCGATACATTGCGCGAACAAGGGGTTGATTTGCCCTATGGGTGCAAATACGGGGGCTGTATTACCTGTGCTGCAAAACTCACAGAAGGAGAGGTGGATCAAAGACGCCAAGTTGCGCTCAACAACAGGCAGCTTGCAAATGGCTATGTCATTTTATGCGTTGCTCGGCCCAAGTCTGACATTTCCTTGGAGATCGGGGTTGAGAGCCATGACAAACTGTATCGCAACCCATTTCTGGATCCGCTTAAGCCACATGAATTGAAGGCAGATATTGCTACATCGGAGGATGTTTGATGCCCGAAGCCGAAATCGACCGCATTTACGACTATGACCCAAAATACCTTGCCGATATTTTGAAATCGGTTAAAACCATCGCCATGGTGGGGGCCAGTGCGGATAAAACAAAATTTAGCTATGGTGTACTGCGCCAATTGAGTGAAATCGGCTATGATATATTGCCCATCAATCCAAATCCAAACCTCAAAGAGATCAGGGGGCTGAAAGTCTATCGCTCTCTTGAGGAGATCGAAAAACCCATCGACATGGTGGATGTGTTTCGCCCCAAAGAAGAGCTTTATGCCATTACAGAGCGCGCCATTGCCGTCGGGGCAAAGGTGCTCTGGGCCCAGATCGGTGTCTACGATGACAAGGCGGCAAAATTGGCTGAGGAGGCAGGGCTGAAGGTCGTAATGAACCGCTGCCCCAAGATCGAGTTGTTTCGCCCATTTTGGAAACCGCGGTTGGATCTTGAAATATAAGGTCACGACCTGCCAGTGCCGCCGAGCGGAGGAGTGATGACACAACCCGCAGAAAAGCCGCTAAAGGGAATACGTGTGCTTGACCTGACCAATGTTCTGTCAGGCCCTTATTGCACCTACCAACTGGCTTTGCTTGGGGCGGAGGTTATTAAAATTGAGCGACCTCACACTGGTGATCTGGCGCGCAACTTAGGCGCTGACCCTAAGCGCAACAATGACAAGATGGGGATCAGCTTTCTTGCGCAAAACGCGGATAAGGCCTCTGTGACCCTTGATCTGAAAAACGCAAAGGCGGCTTCTATTTTCCGCAAGCTTGTCAAAACGGCGCATGTGATTGTGGAAAATTTCAGACCGGGGGTGATGCAACGACTAGGGCTCTCTTATGAGGAACTAAGGAAAGAGAACCCCGAACTCATATTTTGCGCCATTAGCGGCTTTGGGCAGACTGGGCCGCGCAGCGCAGATCCAGCCTATGATCAAATCATCCAAGGATTTTCAGGTGTGATGAGCATAACCGGCGACAGCGAAACCGCACCACTTCGGGTCGGTTATCCATTGGCAGATACGCTTGGCGGATTAACGGCGGCCTTTTCCATAACAGCCGCTTTGAATGCAAGGCCGAGAGGCGCATTTCTTGATATTTCAATGACCGATGCAGTGCTCTCCAGTATGGGGTGGGTTGTGTCGAATTATTTGATTGGGGGTGTCTTGCCTCAGGCCCATGGAAACGAAAATACCACATCAACCCCCCCGGGCACGTTTCAAACGATGGATCAACCGATTAACATTGCGGCCAATACGGATCAGCAATGGATGGCGCTGACCGAGGCGCTTGAGTGCAGCGAATTATTGAGCGATCCACAGTACCTTACCCGTGAAGATCGCAAAGAAAATCGTCTCGCGTTAAAGCAGGATATAGAGGCCATTTTAAACAAGCGATCGTCACAGGAATGGCTCGAAAGCCTTACCGCACGTGGCGTTCCTGCGGGTCCGGTTTTGGGACTTGCAGAGGCGCTCGAGGATCCTCAGATCAAGGCGCGACATTTGACCCAAAGCCTCGCGTTTGAGGAGGAAGTTATATCCCTCCTATCCAGTCCAATGATGATCAATGATAGACGGCCAAACCCAGAGAAGCCCCCTCCCGTGCTTGGGCAGAATACCATTAGAATTTTAACGGAGCTGGGGTATGAGACAAGCGAGATCGATGCGATGCGCGAGCAAGGCATTATTTAACCTCAGATAAGGCATTATTTAACCTCAGATAAAGACCTTTGCATAACGCGGTCCTCATTTCTGAAGCATAAGGGCTGGATTCGAGGGTCTTTCCTTTAAAAACAACGTCCAAATTCACAGTGACTCATAATCCGATTTATTGTGAGGGTGACACTCGCTTTTGACGTCGTGCCTTAAGACGGGCATGCGCCTCTTTTGTCCCGTCATGAAAGGAGCCAAACCATTTGTCCCAAGGGACCTCTAAATTGCCGTAATTCACTTCAAAATAACGGTGATGGAGCTGATGGTGAAAGGTCCCGAGCGCGAGGCTCTTTTTGTCTTTGACCAAAAGGCTTTCAAAGCCAGTGTGAGAAGTCGCCGCGGTGAGCGACTGATGTTGCATGTGAAAAAGGATATGCAAAGGATGCGCTGGGATAATGAAATGAATGAGGATTGAGCTGAAAAAGAGGAGGTGTTCGACAGGATGCATCGAGAGCCCAGACCAAGGTCCAACATTCACATTTCGATGATGCAGTGCATGCGCCACTTTATAGAGCGGCTCCCAATGCAAGGCCCTATGTATCCAATAAAAATGAAACGAGATCCAAACTGGCGTCAGGAGGAATAGGAGCAAAAACCAAATGGGGTGATCCGAAGGGATCAAAACTGGAGCGTAGCCATTTGCCATTGCCCAAAATAGGAGGACTTCATAAGCCGTCCAAAACCCGACGCCGCTTGTGAGGGTCCAGAACATATTGTCCTTCACCTGTCCGCCAAAATTAAACTGCTTTGCATTATGAGCAAGGTCGCGCCCGTCATATTTCAATCGGCTGCGCTGGCCTTTCCTTTTGTAAAAATACCAATGTAAACCGCCGGCAACCCCTGTC
>WTIQ01000334.1:9937-10522 GCA_011525185.1 Paracoccaceae bacterium
CTTGTAGTGTTATGGTGGTCTCTAAAGACGGCTGAAACCAGAGCCAAACTCCCAAGGCGATCAGAGCCAGTATCGAATTTTCAGCAATCCGTAGCCATCTTTGTGCCACCCAGTGACCCATACGGGCGGGCTTGGGCGGCCATGCGAAAAACGGAGAAACCCCGATTGGAACGTCGGGCACATGATTCCAGCCTGGCAATTTGTCCTTCTCTGACATGAAACGCCTTTGTTGTGTCTAAACCTCTCCCTTACCAAACACTGCGCAGAAGCGGCGCATTTGTAAATCACAAAAGAGTCTACGCCTTCTGTATGAAAGACGATTGCGACTTTACTGCGTTATGATTTTCTAGGACTGTGAGAGGAGAAAAGACGGATTCCACCATGTTAACCCACCAGCGCCACCTTTTTGATATTCCAGATGATGTTGCCTATCTTAACACGGCCTATATGTCGCCTTTGCTCACCTTGGTTGTGGAAGCGATGGAAGAGGGAACACGCCTCAAAGCGCGCCCTTGGACTCTCACAATCGACCATTTCTTTGAAGATGTGGAAAAGGCGCGCGGGCTAATCGGCACATTGTTTAAC
>WTIQ01000081.1 GCA_011525185.1 Paracoccaceae bacterium
GTCTATAATCGGTTTTGGAGCGTACCCCCAACCAACGCGCACGCCTCCCAGCCCATAGATTTTGGAAAAAGTCCGCGTCATCACTACATTGTCGCGTTCCTCTACGAGAGATTTACCGCCGTCAAACCCCTCAACGTATTCCACATAAGCCCCATCCAAAACCAAGAGACAACGCGGCGGGATGTGATCAGCCAAACGCCGCACTTCGGCATCGGAAATCATCGTGCCCGTGGGATTGTTTGGGTTGGCAATAAATATAATCGCGGTCTTTTCGTTACAGGCCTCAAGGATGGCATCCACGTCTGTGACGCGTTCGCGCTCTTTGACTTCAACAGGGTGTGCCCCTGCGGCAAGAGCGCAAATACGATAGAGGGCAAAGCCGTGTTCCGTATGGATCACTTCATCACCTGGTCCTGCATAGGCTTGGCACAAAAAGCTGAGTACCTCATCACTGCCAACGCCGCAAATGATCTGCGCGGGGTCAATGCCGTGGATACGTCCAATGGCCTCTCTTAGGGTCTCATGATCGGCAGAGGGGTAACGATGCAGAGAAAAGGCCGTTTTTTGAAAGGCCTCTATTGCCCGTTCACTGGGGCCGCTTGGGTTTTCATTTGAGCTCAATTTAACGATATTGCTTCTACCAGAGAGGGTCGCTTTTCCCGCTTCATAGAGCTCAATCTGTTCAATACCAGCTTGTACTTTAACCTGAGACATACCTGTTCCCTTCACTTCAACTCTCTCTTAGCTCTCTCTCCACGCCAAGACCAGAGCAATAAAAAGGGCCGCGACAGTTTCCCGTCACGGCCCGCTTAAATTTGATTTTGATCTGCTTAGTTCTGAGCGTAGTATTCGATGACGAGGTTTGGTTCCATCATCACTGGATAGGGCACATCGCCCAAGCCCGGTGTGCGGACAAAAGTTGCACTCATCTTTGAATGATCTGCAGTGATGTAATCAGGAACATCACGCTCTGGCAGTTGTACCGCTTCGAGAAGGACGGTCATCTGCTTGGATTTGTCACGTACTTCAACCACATCGCCCTCTTTAACGCGATAGGAGGAAATGTTTACGCGTTTGCCGTTCACAGTTACATGGCCGTGGTTCACAAACTGACGTGCAGAAAAGATCGTTGGAACAAACTTAGCGCGATAAACAACCGCATCGAGACGACGCTCAAGCAAGCCGATAAGGTTTTCACCTGTATCGCCTTTGATCCGCTCTGCCTCAGCAAAGATGCGGCGGAATTGTTTCTCGGTCAAATCGCCATAGTAGCCTTTGAGCTTTTGCTTTGCGCGGAGCTGAAGACCAAAGTCAGACAGCTTTGCTTTGCGACGCTGACCATGTTGGCCTGGTCCGTATTCGCGGCGGTTTACTGGGGATTTAGGGCGACCCCAGATGTTTTCGCCCATCCGGCGGTCAATTTTGTACTTGGCAGCAGTTCTTTTCGTCATCTGCTGATCTCCTTCTTTTGTGCGACGCCCAAACGGGCGACTATGAAGGGCGTTGTCCTCTGATTGTATGAGTGCTCTATTATAAGTGCTCTCTTACGATCTGACAGGCTTCCCCTTGCGGGGTCCACCAACACCAATGAATGCGGGGTGTTTAGTGAAATTTGGTGGGTTGTCAAGGCTTAGACGCGAGGGCGCCAAGTGTAAATAAACACTGCCTTTCACTTCGTAGCCAATTAATACGGGTTTATGCTCTCAAGGTCAGGGAATTCTATTCAGTTTTTCGATGCGGACAATTCAGCAAATGATCATTGACGAGGCCGCTTGCCTGCATAAAGGCGTAGGCAATAGTTGGTCCGCAAAATTTAAAGCCCGCTTTTTTGAGGTTTTTTGATAAAAGTTGAGAGGTTTTTGTTTGGGCAGGGACCTCATGCAATGCAGTCCAATGGTTAATAACGGGTTGATGGGCCACATGACGCCATACAAATTGGCTAAAGCCCTCTTGTGCTTCGATCTCTTGAAAGGCACGGGCGTTGCTAATGGTGGCTCTGATTTTCCCTTGATGGCGAATAATTCCCTCATTTTTAAGGAGATGCGTCACTTCGCCCTCTCCCCATGTCGCAATGATATCAGGATCAAATCCTGCAAATGCAGTGCGAAAATTTTCCCGTTTCCTTAAAATTGTGATCCAACTTAAGCCAGCTTGAAACCCCTCTAAAATCAGTTTTTCCCAAAGGGAACGGCTGTCATAATCAGGAATGCCCCACTCGGTGTCATGGTAGTGTTCGTATAACGCATCGCCATTTGCCCAACTGCAGCGTTCAGAAATATCGCTCAATGTGACGCTCCTTTGGTCGTGTTAGAGGTTTCTTATCAAATTTAGGTCAATCTGTCAGGGTATTGAGATGAGGATGTGACTGTGCAGCTGAATAGACTTGATGTCGCTCAAGAGGAAGAGAGCCCCCTTGCATTTGCAAACGCCGTGCGGGAAAAATCGATTTTGCAAACTGTGGATGAAGCCGTTCGTCATGCCAAAGCGATGCTCGCCTTTCAGCCCATTGTTGCCTCCGACCCTTTTGGCGAAGTCGTTTTTTATGAGGGCTTGATCCGAATCCCTGATGAAGCAGGGCGTATTATTCCAGCGGGACAATTTTTTGAAAAGGTGGAAGAGCTTGAAACGGGATGTCTGATCGACTGTCTTGCGCTTGATTTGGGATTGCGCACGCTCGCCCGTGTTCCAGATTTGAAGCTTTCGATAAATATGTCTGCT
>WTIQ01000231.1:0-9553 GCA_011525185.1 Paracoccaceae bacterium
GCCTTGGACACTCTGCGGGGCTTGGAGAGGATCGACCGTATCCTTGATAAATTCATGTCAAAAAAGCCACCAGACCCTATTTGGAACATTTTAAGAGTTGCGAGTTATGAGCTCTGCACGGGAGCGGCGGCGCATGGTGTTGTCAATGAGGCGGTGAATACCATCGCGAAAGACCGCAAGTTTTCCAAAATGAAAGGGCTGGCAAACGCAGTCTTGCGAAAAGTGGCGACGGAGGGGCCAGAGCAATGGGCAATTTTACGCCCCTCACGTCTGCCCAGATGGCTACGCGATCCCCTAAAAGAAGCTTATGGCGCTGAAGTAGTGTCCGCCATTGAAAAAGTGCAGGCCAATGTGCCCCCCGTGGACCTTACTCCCAAGTCAGAGGCATCGGCGCAGGAGTTGGCTGACACTCTGGGAGGAGAGGTGCTCTTAGGCGGCTCTGTGCGTGTTCAAAGCGCTGGTCAAATCAGCAAACTTGCGGGGTTTGAGCAAGGGGATTGGTGGGTTCAGGATGCAGCGGCTGCATTGGCTGTGCGCCTGCTCGGTGGGCTTGAGGGCAAGACGGCGCTTGACCTCTGTGCGGCACCAGGCGGAAAGACGTTGCAGCTGTGTTCCGCAGGGGCAGAGGTGACAGCTGTTGACGTCTCAGAGCACCGGCTGAAGCGGTTAAACGAAAACCTAGAAAGAGTGAATTTCGAGGCTGAAATTATATGTGCGGATGCTTTCTCTGTAAGCGACCGAGACTTTGATATCGTTCTTTTGGATGCGCCCTGTTCGGCAACTGGCACGATGCGACGACATCCAGACTTACCCTATGCAAAGACAGGAGATGGATTTCGAGAGCTCTTTTCGTTGCAGGCCGACTTACTGGATCACGCGAGTACTCAGGTTAAACCAGATGGCCAATTTCTATACTGCACATGTTCGCTCTTACCCGACGAAGGTGAGGTGCAGATAGAGGCGTTTTTAAAACGGAATACCGCGTTTGAATTAGATCCCCGCATATTTGATAATCCTATCGTCAGGCCCGAGTGGATTGAAGACAATTTAGGCATAAGGTTGCGGCCTGATTTTTTGTTGGATGCGGGGGGAATGGATGGATTTTTCATCTCGCTCTTGCGTCGAAAATAGGGCAAAGAGAGCTGTAAGCGTTACCGACGGGATATGGTGAGAGATGGCAAGACGACGCAACCTGACCTCGCATTATGCGACTGCAATGCATTGGATAAATGCGCGTCTTTTGGGACTGTCCAAGCCCGCAACAGGCTTTCTCGTACAACCCGAGCCACGGTCGATCGGTGATCATGCGAAAGGCTTGCAGCTCAAGGCAGGCAAAGTCTTGTTTGCGGGTCATTTGTTTGAGTTGGAGGGAGAAACCCTCTGGGAGGTTCAGGCTCCAGACGATGAATTTTTGTCTCAGGCCCATGGGTTCGGCTGGCTCGACGATCTCGCGGCGGTCGGAGATCGCACATCGCGCAAGCTTGCGCAAACTTGGGTTAAGCGTTGGATAGATCTCTATGGGCGCGGAGCGGGTCCTGGGTGGCGACCCGACCTAACTGGCCGACGCTTGATGCGTTTGATTCATCACGGCTTTATGGTGTTGCAAGGACAATCGTCGGAAAAATCGGAAAAATTCTTTCATTCCCTTGGTCGACAGACCCTTTTTCTGTCCAGGCGCTGGGCCAAAGCACCTCCAGGCTTGCCACGCTTTGAGGCTTTGGCGGGATTGATTTATGCAGGGTTAACTCTGGATGGGATGCAGCGCTTTGTACAACCAGCAACGCGCGCCTTGGCGTCTGAATGTCGGGTTCAAATAGATCAAAATGGTGCAATTCCGACCCGTAACCCCGAGGAATTGCTCGATATTTTCACGCTGCTTATGTGGTTGTCTGAGGCCCTGAAAGAGGCAAATTGGGTGCCGTCGTCTGCGCATTTAGATGGTATTAACCGCATTGCACCGACGTTAAGGCAGTTGAGACATGCCGATGGAACGCTCCCACGGTTTCATGGCGGAAGTGCAGGAATCACTGGACGCCTTGATGAGGCTCTGGTGCGGTCTGGCAATAGCACGGTGCGCGATGATGGCTTGGCCATGGGCTTTGCTCGCCTGTCCGCAGGTCCGAGCAGTCTCATCATGGATGCAAGCCCGCCGCCTGAGGGGCGTGCCTCTTTGAATGCGCATGCATCCACATTGGCCTTTGAATTCACCTCTGGTGTGCATCCGCTTATAGTTAATTGTGGTACAGGCGCGCAGTTTGGGAGTGAATGGTTGATCGCAGGTCGCGCCACGCCTTCCCACTCCACTTTGTTCATTGAAGGCGTGTCCAGCGCACGTCTGGGACCAGCCTTGTCACACGCCTCCTCTACGCGTGAACCTCTGATCAATGGTGCCAAAAAAGTCCCGTACGAATTTGCATACCAAGATGGGTTTAAAAAGATAGAAACAGCTCATGACGGATATGTGCCAGTGAATGGCTTAACCCATGTCCGTAAATTATCGCTTCACCAAGATGGCTATCTGCTGATGGGCGAGGAATTGTTGTTGGTGATAGATGACAAAAACAAGCGAAAATTTGATCGCTCGCTTGAAAAGGGTGATCCACGGGGATTTGACGCACAAATTCGATTTCACATTCATCCCAGTGTTGATGCAGAGTTAGATCAGGGCGGTGACATGGTCTCTTTGCATCTCTCTGCAAAAGAGACATGGGTTTTTCAGGCTGACCCTCAAACTAACGTGTCACTTGAGCAGAGTATTTATTTTGAAACAGGCCGATTAAAGCCGCGACCGACGAAACAGGTAGTTTTATCTTTGCGTGCAATGGATTATGCAACCCGTGTTCAATGGCGACTGTCTCGGCCAGATATGGCACTGGCTGACCGTGAAGCTTAAAAATTTGCAAAGTCTACCCTTTGCACGAAATGACGTGAGTAAATGACATATGACTGACCTTGTTGCGCCGCGCCGCGCTCTGATCTCTGTTTCTGACAAAACAGGTTTGATCGAATTAGCAGAATTTTTGGTAAACTTAGGGGTTGAGATATGCTCGACAGGGGGCAGTGCAAAGGCAATTAAAGCGGCAGGCCTTGCAGTTACCGAGGTCTCTGATCTCACTCAGTTTCCCGAGATGATGGATGGCCGCGTCAAGACGCTTCACCCGGCTGTGCATGGTGGCTTATTGGCTCTGCGTGACGATCAGAACCATGTTGCGGCTATGGAAGAGCATAATATACAGCCCATCGATCTGCTCGTTGTGAACCTGTATCCTTTTGAAGAAACCGTACAAAAAGGCGCGGATTATGACACATGCATCGAAAACATCGATATAGGCGGGCCAGCAATGATACGTGCAGCCGCTAAGAATCATGGTTTTGTGACAACACTGGTAGATGTGTCGGATTACGATGCGTTAAAACGGGAAATGGGCGAAAACAATGGTCAAATTCCCTATGCGTTCAGGCAGAAGATGGCCTCTATAGCCTATGCCAGAACAGCCTCGTATGACAGCGCTGTCTCGCAATGGTTCGCAGCGCAAATAGGCGATAAATTCCCCAAACGCATGACGGTTTCAGCGACCCTCACCCAATCGCTTCGATATGGTGAAAATCCTCATCAGTCAGCGGCCTTTTACACAGATGGCACTCCCCGCAAGGGCGTTGCCACTGCCATACAGCATCAGGGCAAAGCGCTTTCTTACAACAATATCAATGACACAGACGCTGCTTTTGAATTGGCAAGTGAATTTGATCCAAGTCAAGGGGCCGTCTGCGCGATTATCAAACACGCAAATCCCTGCGGCGTTGCTTGTGGTAAGAGCATAAAGGAAGCCTATCAAGCCGCTTATGATTGTGATCGGACCAGCGCGTTTGGTGGAATTGTGGCGTTTAATCAGACCCTTGACGCGGTTACGGCAAAACAAATCACAGAAATTTTTACAGAAGTGGTCATTGCCCCTGACGCCAGCAAAGAGGCAAAAGGTATCTTTGCAGCGAAACCAAATCTTCGCTTGCTGACGACTGGTGGTATGGCCCAACCCACGGGTGGGCTTAAGAGTATCCGCCAAGTTTCGGGCGGCTTCCTTTTACAGGATAAAGACGAAGAGATTATCTCCAGCGCCGATTTAAAGTGCGTCACGACCAGACAACCGAGCGAACAAGAAATGAAAGATTTGCTCTTTGCTTGGACCGTTGCAAAACATGTGAAATCAAACGCCATTATCTACGCTCAAAACGGGGCAACAGTTGGAATTGGTGCAGGCCAAATGAGCCGGGTTGACAGCAGTCGTATCGCTGCAAGAAAAGCCGTGGATATGGCTGAGGTATTGGGTTTGTCAACACCGCTTACCTCGGGCTCAGTGGTTGCGTCGGACGCGTTCTTTCCCTTTGCAGATGGCCTTATGAGTGCAATTGAAGCTGGTGCGCGTGCTGTCATCCAACCAGGCGGTTCCATGCGTGACCAAGATGTGATAGACGCTGCGAATGCTGCAAATGTGGCAATGGTATTTACGGGGATGCGCCATTTTAGGCATTAATATGCAAAGAACTATGATATACTGGGCCGTGGGAGCGCTGGTCTTTGATCAGTTGAGCAAGCTGCTTGTCGTGTTTTATCTCGATCTGCGAACGCTTCTATATCTTGAAGTTGTTCCGCCGTTTTTAAATTTTGCAATGGCTTGGAATTATGGGGTCAATTTCGGCTTGTTTGCATCCCCCCACGGTGTGCAAAGATGGCTCTTGGTGTTCATTGCGCTCTTCATCTCGGGCTTGGTCGTGGTTTGGATCCGCCGTGATCCTCCATCATATTTGGGCTATATTGGAGCTGGTCTCTTGGTTGGAGGCGCTTTGGGCAATGCGCTGGATCGGGTTATATATGGGGCTGTCGCTGATTTTTTAAACGTGTCTTGCTGTGGTATAAATAATCCCTTCGCCTTTAATTTTGCCGATGTCGCAATTTTTGCGGGCGCTTTGGCATTGGCATTTTTTGGCGCAGAAAAAAAACAGGCCTAGGGCAGTCGCAAAAAAAGCATATATCGGTACTAGGGGAGGGACTGGCATGACAAAAATGCTCTTGGTGTCGAGTGTCATTACTTCTGCCATTTTGCTGGTCAGCTGTGGTGACAGAAACGCCGAAAAGAGGGGAGGTTTTGGAGAGATCATTCTCTCAGATGAGGAGCTCAAGCTGAACGCAAAAAAAAGCCCCTTAAAAATTCCAACTGATATAAAGAATTTGCCCGCGCCTTATACTCTTCGATAGGAGAGGGGCTTAATAAGAACCAGCGCGCGGTATCTTCGAGACAGTGTTCTTTTTCATTAATTTTAATTAACAGGCCAAGGCAGTTTGCCGCGATCACAATTTCTTGTTGTCTGCTTGTAATTTTAAGACTGAAATTTATCTCCTCATAAAAGAGGAGCATTTCGAGTGATAATCAAATACTGGGGTCTGAGTTTTTGGCTTTCGTTCATGGGGCTGGGCCCTGTCTTTGCAGCGACAAGCCCCGAGAATATAAGCGACTTCATGCTGGAAAACGGAATGCAAGTTGTTGTCATCGAGGATCACCGCGCGCCCGTTGTCGTCCATATGGTGTGGTACAAAGCTGGGTCAGCGGATGAAACTCCAGGTGTGTCTGGCGTTGCCCATTTCCTAGAGCATCTTTTGTTTAAGAAAACTAAGACACTGAAGTCGGGTGAATTTTCACGTATCGTGGAAGAAAACGGCGGCAGCGATAACGCATTTACCAGCTATGATTATACTGCTTATTTTCAGAGGATCGCTGCAGATCGTTTACCTATGCTGATGGAAATGGAGGCTGATCGTATGATCAATCTTGATCTCCGACCAGAGGATATTTTGACCGAAAGAGATGTGATTATAGAAGAGCGAAACCAGCGGGTTGAAAACAGTGCTGGGGCGTTGTTTCGTGAACAACGCTCAGCGGCTATGTATCTCAATCATCCCTACGGCACGCCGATCATAGGCTGGAAGCATGAAATGGAGGCTCTCGACCTAGACGATGCATTAGACTTTTATAAGCGGTTTTATGCCCCAAATAATGCGATTCTGGTTGTCGCGGGGGATGTGGAGCCAGAGCGTGTTCTTGCCAAAGCCGAAGCGACCTTTGGAAAACTCAAAGCCAATCCTAATCTGTCAAAGCGGGTGAGGCCTTCAGAGCCCAAGCATTTGTCCCCGCGCCGGTTGACCTTTCGCGATGAGCGCGTCGCCCAGCCCTACGTCATACGTACGTATCTTGCGCCCGAACGAAATGCAGGAAATCAGAGAGAAGCCGCCGCTCTCACCTTGCTTGCCGAAGTGCTTGGCGGTGGGCAAACCTCTGTTTTTTCAAAAAAACTCCAGTTTGAAAGTCAACAAGCGGTTTATACCTCCGCCTTTTACAGTGGCACATCCTTTGATGCGACAGAATTTGGGATGGTGATCGTGCCTTCACAGGGCATAAGCCTTGAAGATGCTGAGGCGGCGCTAGATCAAACGATCTTGGATTTTATAGAGCAGGGGGTCGATGAGGCGCAATTAGAACGGATTAAAATGCAATTTCGTGCCTCGGAGATTTATAACCGAGACAACACGCAGGGTATGGCGAACGCCTATGGACGTGCCCTCACATCGGGGCTTCGCCTTGAGGATATCTACGCTTGGCCAGATATTGTGCAAAGCGTCACAAGTGATGACATCATTGCCGCGGCAAAGTCAGTCTTTAAAAAGGAAAATTCAGTGACTGGTTGGTTAATGCAGCCAGAAGAGGAGATGGAATGATGCGCTTTTTATTCGTTCTCTACTGCGTATTTGCCACCCAAGTTTGGGCCGCAACAGATATTCAAACCCTTCGATCACCTGCGGGTGTGACTGCTTGGCTTGTTGAGGACCGCAATATTCCCTTCGTTGCCCTTGAGATGAGGTTCAAAGGAGGCTCTGCCATCGATCCTGCTGATAAATCTGGAGCGACAAACCTGATGATGGCGCTGTTGGAAGAAGGCTCAGGAGAGATGGATGCTCAGGCTTTTACCACCGCTAAGGAGACGCTGGCCGCGAACTTTTCATATGACTCCTATCAAGATGCTGTGACAGTTTCAGCGCGGTTTTTAACCGAAAACAGGGAAGAGGCGCTTTCCCTCTTGCGCCAGTCGATAGTTTCACCACGTTTTGAAGACAGTGCTCTTGAGCGGGTGCGCAACCAAGTCATGACGGGATTGCGCTCGAGTGCAAAGGACCCCGAAGACATTTTGCGAACTGCCTTTAACAGCGAAGCATATGGAGCGCATCCTTATGCCCGTGATGACAGTGGCACGTTTGAAACGGTCACTGCGCTCACCCGTGAAGATATGTTTGAAACGCACCGCAATGCTCTTGTAAAAGATCGGGTCTACATCGCAGCCGTTGGCGATATTTCTGCAGATGAGCTTGGTCTTTTAATCGACAGGTTACTAGATGGTTTGCCCGAGACGAGTGCGCGCACTTTACCAAAGGAGGCTGATCTTGGCTTGCAAAGAGGGGTCAAGGTTATTGATTTTCCCGTTCCCCAGTCTGTTGCGCTTTTTGGACATGTTGGAATTGCGCGGGATGATCCAGACTTTTTTGCGGCCTATCTGCTCAATCAGATTTTTGGTGGAACTGGTTTTGAGAGCCGCTTGATGACAGAAGTGCGCGAAAAACGCGGCTTAACCTATGGAATAAGCACATTTTTAGCCTCGCGCGAATATGCACAAACTGTGGTGGGCCAATTTGCTAGTGCCAACGATAAAATGGCTGAGGCGTTAAACGTATTGCGCGCAGAATGGAGCAAAATGGCGCAGCAAGGGGTGAGCGCGGACGAGTTGCAACGCGTGAAAACATATCTGACGGGGGCTTATCCTTTGCGTTTTGATGGGAATGCGGCAATTGCAGGTATCCTCGTGGGTATGCAGATGCAGGGCCTTGATCCTAGTTATGTGGTAACGCGAAATGATAAAGTGAATGCGGTGACGCTGGAACAGGCAAATCGCGTTGCAAAACGTTTGTTCCAACCAGACAAGCTGCGCATATTTGTTGTTGGTCAGCCAGAGGGTCTCTGAAGAATTTCAAATTTTTCAAACGAGTGTTTAGGGCGAGCTCACCTTGGTCTTTCGTCAAGAGGTGGTAAAATCGCTCTATATTTTTGATCGTTGACAGGAGATTTTATGACAGAGCGCAGGTATTACAGACCAGAGGGCGGATTGCCGTCTCAAAATGCTATAGTTACTGACAGGGCGATATTTAAAGAGTCCTATGCTGTGATCCCGCGTGGTACAAACAGTGATATTGTCACAAGTTTCCTCCCCTCTTGGAAGGGTATGCGTATGTGGGTGCTGGCCCGTCCGTTGAGCGGATTTGCCGAAACCTTCAGTCATTATATGGTTGAGTTGAGCAAAGGCGGCGGCAGCCAAACACCTGAAACGGATCCTTTGGCGCAGTCAGTTCTTTTCGTCGTGGAAGGGGCCATAGGTCTCGTGGTGGAGGATAAAAGCTACCTTATGGGGGAAGGGGGGTATGCCTATATTCCAGCCGGTGTCCAGTGGAGCATCGAAAACGCAGGGGATGAACCATGCGTCTTTCACTGGGTACGTAAAGCCTATGTTGAAGCAAAAGGGCTGGATAAGCCTGATGCATTTGTTGTGAATGAAAGTGATATCGAGCCTATCAATATGCCTGATACAGGTGGGAAATGGGCAACGACACGATTCGTCGACCCAACGGATATGCGCCATGATATGCACGTCAATATCGTCACGCTTCAGCCTGGAGGCATTATCTCTTTCGCGGAAACCCATGTGATGGAACATGGGATTTATGTTTTGGAGGGGAAAGCAGTCTATCGCTTAAACCAAGACTGGGTGGAAGTGGAGGCTGGGGATTTCATGTGGCTGCGCTCATTTTGTCCTCAGGCCTGCTATGCCGCAGGAGAGCGCCCCTTTCGCTATCTTCTCTATAAAGATGTGAACCGTCATATGAGTTTTTTGTAAGTTCGACAATCATAGGCCTTTGGTTAGAGCGTCCCATCTAGCACCATCACCAGCCCACGTCTGCTTGCCCCTTAGGTAGGCGAGTTCCTCAGTTTTAATTAAAAACTCAATATGCATTGGTCTTTATGAAAGAACAAATAGGTTGACGAGAGGAAGTCTTTTATTCGTATACTAACAATACGCCAGCATATTGTGCTTTGCGCGTTTGGGAGGGAAAAGGAAATCTCCTATGCGTAAAGACGAAGGCGCACTAGACGAGGAGAGTAAAGACGATGGCTGATGCACCCAAAGATATGCCGCAAGAAGGACGCACATTGATCCGCAATATAGGTCTTCTTTTGACAGGTGATCTCGAGGCCCCGATTGCAGATCGAGATTGCATACTTGTCGAAAATGGTGTGATCGTTGGGTTTGAAACGGGCGATGCGGATCGTGAAATTGATGCCGCTGGTGGATGCGTTGCGCCGGGTCTCATTGACGGGCATTGTCATCCTGTTTTCGGGGATTGGACACCACGGCAAAATCAAATCGGTTGGATTGAAATGAACGTCAATGGCGGCGT
>WTIQ01000231.1:9563-10496 GCA_011525185.1 Paracoccaceae bacterium
GAGGGCGTCAAAGCGCTGGCAATGGTGGCACAACGTTGTTTTTCAAATTTTCGCTCTGCTGGTGCAAAAGTGATTGCTGGTGCGCCTGTGCCTGAGCTGGATTTTGACCAAGAGTTTTATGCGGACCTCAAGGCCTCTGGTATTCGACATATTGGAGAAATTGGTTTGGGGACCGTTGCAAAAGGGCCCGATGCGGCCCGCGTGACCTCTTGGTGTCGCGCATTGGGCATTGAGACAATCATGCACACAGGCGGACCATCTATTGCAGGCTCGCACCATGTGACAGAAGCAGATGTCCTCGAGGCGCAGCCAGATGTGGTAAGCCACATCAACGGGGGGCCGACATCTATTTCGCATGAAGGCATTTTAGAATTGTGCAAACATGCAAAAGGGTCTTTGGAAGTCGTGCATAATGGCAACGAAAAATCCGCTTTGGTTGCGCTTGAAGGGGCCCAAGCCGAGGCGCGGTTGGCAGATTTCTTAATTGGCACCGACGCTCCAGCGGGGTCAGGCGTGCAGCCAAATGGCATGCTCAGAATGGTTACTCTCATGGCGAGTATCGGCGGTCTTGCGCCAGAGCTTGCTTGGTGTTGTGCAAGCGGTAATGTGTCAAAACGGCGTGGATTACAGCAAGGCCTTCTGGCTCAGGGCAGACCTGCTGATATTGTCTTTATGGATCGACCAGATGGGTCAGGTGGTAAAGATGTTCTCGGGGCGGTGTCTTTGGGCAATATACCAGGGATTGCAGCCGTTATGATCGACGGTAAAATGAGGACAGGACGGTCTCGCTCGACGCCACCATCCGCGAGTATTCCAAGGTTGTGACGTTCCATAGTGGTAAAAAAGCCACGTCAAAGCACTCAATAAATTAAGTTTTGTTTCTGTATTTACTTGCTTATACATAGGTTCATCTTGTTCTTTAGGGTCTGATAT
>WTIQ01000049.1 GCA_011525185.1 Paracoccaceae bacterium
CCCGACCCCTGTGATCACCACCACGCGGGCGCGTTTTCCCAGATCGGTCACTGCGTCCGCAATCTCTGCCCGCATTTGCGAATTCAGAGCATTCATCACCTCAGGCCGATTTAAGACAACGCATCCGATATCATTCTCAAGCGTGATCTCTACGGTCGTATACTCCATGGGACGTTCCTTTTACTAGAGTTATCGCCACCATACAGCTCAGGCCAGATGATGCAAAGCTAACCCTTAGTCATTTTCCATAATCTTTCGCATTTTTTCTTGCTCGGCTTCGGTGAGGCTCTCTTGGCTCTTTTGTGTTCCAGTCGTCCGAGTGCGCCGCCGCACAAAATCGAGCGCGATAATAGATGCCATAAGAAAGAGGGTCGGGGCCGTGAGCCAGAGGATCAAGTTACCGCCCTGCGTGCTCGGCTTTAACAATACAAATTCACCATAGCGGTTCACGATATAGTCGATCACCTCTTGATCATTATCACCAGCCACCAAACGCTCGCGCACAAGAATACGCAAATCTGCCGCCAAGTCAGCCGAACTTTCATCAATGGATTCGTTTTGACAGACTGGACAACGTAAGCCCTTGGAAATGTCTCGCGCCCTTTGTTCGAGCGACTGATCGCTTAGGACTTCATTTGGCTCAACAGCCAAACTTGCAGTCCCGACAATCATTAGGATGATAAGAATAAGAGTACGCATCATACCGCGGCCTCAGCGCTGCGACGTGTCCCCTCAACCCCCATTCTAAGTCGGCGATCACTTAGGCTGAGGAGACCACCGAACGCCATCATGAGGGTGCCAATCCATATCCAGTTGGCCAGAGGTTTGATGTAGCTGCGCACGGTCCAGCCGCCATCCTCTTGTCGATCTCCCAGCACGATATAAAGGTCACGGGTCACCCGATAATCGATAGCGGCCTCGGTTGTTGGCATATTGGCCACAGGGTAAAAGCGTTTTTCAGGGTACATTGTTGTTAGGCGCTGATCATCCTTGAGCACAGTGATGTCACCTTGCAGCGCTTGATAATTAGGTCCTCGGATTTCCTCTACCGTGTTCAGTGTCAAACTATAGGCACCGAGCGACCATGTCTCCCCGATTTGGACCACACGGATATCTTCTTTGGACCACGCCAAAAGGCCAGCGATGGCAAACATTGTAACACCAAGCCCCGCATGGGCCACAGCTTTTCCCCAATCCGCTCGGGGCAAACGAAACAGCCGCGAGATATCCCGTTTCTGACCGAGCCGACTGATCAGATCCACACAAACACCGCTTACGAGCCAAGCACCAAGAAAAAGACCGATTGGGGCCTGTAGGCTTTGCCCCGTTTGAAGCACCCAGACCATCCCCGCAAGCGCAAAAGAGAACATCAGGGCGCCGCGCAGCTTATAAACTGTCTTGCGCAGCCCTCCCCGTTTCCACGGCAGCATTGACCCTATGGGCAGAGCCAAGCCAAGTGCAATCATGAATGGCGTAAAGGCTGTGTTGAAAAACGGTGGTCCCACGCTCAACTGCCGCTCAAAAGCCATTTCCGCCACAAGTGGCCATATGGTCCCAACAAAAACGACAAAGGAAGATACGGCCAAAAGAACATTGTTAAGGACCAGCGCAGTTTCTCGACTTTCCACCGCAAAGACACCCTGACTGGTAAGTGAAGGTGCACGAAGTGAGAAAAGTGTTAGAGCACCACCCACAAAGAACATGAGGATATAGAGGATCATTACCCCCCTCTCTGGATCATTTGCAAAGGCATGCACAGAAGTGAGGAGACCAGATCGCACTATGAAAGTGCCCACCAGAGAAAACCCAAAGGCAAAGATCGCAAGAAGAATAGTCCAGCTTTTCAAGCTCTCTCGCTTTTCGACCACAATGGCGGAATGCAACAGCGCAACAGCAAATAGCCAAGGCATAAAGGACCCGTTCTCAACAGGGTCCCAAAACCAGAAACCGCCCCAACCCAACTCGTAGTACGCCCACCAACTGCCAAGCCCGATACCAATTGTCAAAAAGATCCAAGCCGCCAATGTCCAAGGACGCACCCAGCGGGCCCAAGCTGCATCAACACGCCCCTCCAAGAGCGCTGCGACGGCAAACGAAAACGCCATGCTTAGGCCGACGTAACCAAGATATAGAAACGGTGGGTGAATTGCGAGGCCCACATCCTGTAGCAAGGGGTTTAGGCCTTGCCCGTCAAATGGCGGCGTTGCAAGACGTAAGAAAGGGTTAGATGTGAAGAGCGTGAAGGCTAAGAAGGCGGCCCCGATAGACCCTTGTACTGCAAGCACGCGGGCATGGAAACTCTCCGTCAAATTTTTGCCAAACCAAGCGGCACAGGCCCCAAATAGAGCAAGGATCAAAACCCATAAAAGCATCGAGCCTTCGTGGTTACCCCATGTTCCGCTTATTTTGTAGATCAAAGGCTTAAGAGAATGTGAGTTAAGCGCAACCAAACGGACTGAAAAATCCGAGGTCACAAAGGCAAATGTCAAAGCCGCAAAGGAAGCGGCAATCATGAAAAATTGCAATGATGCAGCATAACGTGCAACATTCATAAGCCCGCGATGCCCAATCTGTGCTCCAACCAAGGGCACCGACATCTGTACCAGAGACGCACAAAAGGCGACAATTAAGGCGAAGTGACCAAACTCTACAATCATCCTCTTACTATAGAGGACCTGAAAAAAGGGTGCCAGCCTCGCCTGTCACAACA
>WTIQ01000373.1 GCA_011525185.1 Paracoccaceae bacterium
TCCGTGAGCTGTATCTGACATACTCTCTCCGAACGTCACAAATTTTGTGTTTAATCGTGTTTAAGTAATGCGAAATGGGCGGCGAAGTGCCGCCCATCCTAAAGGCTGCGTCACCCTTAGTTTTTGTCGAGGAAATCGCCGATGTTGTCAGGTGTAACCAGCTTGAAAGGGATATAGACTTTTGAGTCCACTTTCTCTCCTCGCACAATGGCGAGCGCTGTGTCAACTGAGCCAGCACCTTGGCCGTGTGCGTCTTGGAAGACGGTTACGTCAAGCTGACCTGCCTGCATGGCAACTAGCGCGTCTTGCGTTGCGTCAACACCGCCAACTTCAACATCTGCCATGTCGATGCCACCTGCAACCATCGCCTGGATCGCACCGATCGCCATTTCGTCGTTGTTGGCAATCACAAAGTCAAATGGCTCACCAGAAGACATCCAGTTGGTCATAAGGTCTTGCGCTTCGTCGCGTGACCAGTTGGCCGTTTGCTCATCGATCAAGGTCATAAAGTTGCACATGTCCATGCCGATAACGTCATGCACGTCTTTTGAACGCTGCACCGCGGCTTGGTTGGACAGCTGACCGTTCATTAGGTACCCAGTCGCTCCGCCCGCTTTGCCAGCTGCACGCAAGTTACGGCAGATTTGGAACGCTTCCAATGTGCCAGACTCGATCTCGTTTGATGCCACGAAGGCCTGAGTCTCTGGCAGATCATTCACGTTATCAGGTTCACGGTTTACATAAACCAACGGCACGTCGCCCGCCGCCGCAGAAACCGCGGCACCAGCAGAAGTATCTACAATGTTCACGATGATTGCATCGACGCCAGACGCAACAAAGTTCTTAACTTGGTCAATTTGTTTTGCGAGGTCATCGGTCGCGTCTTCGACTTGAAGATCAACGCCACTTAGACCCGCTGCGTGATCCACCATACCATTGCGCATAACTGTTAGAAAGTTATCGTCAAAGCGTGCAATCGACGCGCCGATTGTTTCAGCATATGCGGTTGATCCAAGCAAAGCCACCATTCCAGCAGCTACAAATGTCTTTTTCATGTGTTTCTCCCTTTGCGATGCCGGATCATCGCCATTTCAACTCCGGTGCCCTAACTGGGCCTTGATTATGAAGTTCCCCCCGACTCCGTCCCGAACCGTTTTAACGTATTCGTGCTGGCGCTAGGTTGGTCACAGCGTAGCTAAGAGTGCTTCGATATTTTGGCGTCGTCAACTATTTTTTGCAACCGGTTGCAGAATTAATCATCTTGTAAAATGAGAAAGAGGGCTGGTTGGTTGAGTTTGTCGCGTCGCGGTTGTTCATATAATGGAGGGTTTTAGTGTCGAAAACGATTTAGAGTTCACCGCGTCATTAAGGCTTAGCCTAACGCTTTGATCTCCTATTGCGGGTGCTCGGATTTATAGATGTGCTTGCGCAGACTCGTTTCCATGGCTTCGTGTTGCGGGAGCATTTTCCCATTTCGCCGCCAATACGCAATTTTTGGGTGTACTTATTGGTAGATTTCTAAATTCATCCAATTGAGTATCGCCGCACTGCCCCGCCACTTGTCACGGTCGCGTTTTCACACAAATCATAGAAATCAAATCGAGTGTGTTCTTTAGTAGAACCTAACGTTTCGAACTATTCTTTTAAATTCAAATCGCCAAAGCCTGTTGTTTGAAAGAAATAATCTATGTTGCCTTGATAGAAAAATTCATCCTTCAATGAAGAACCAAACGCTTGTTCATGAAACTTCTCGCGTTCTTCAAGATTTTCTTCTGCGGCTTCAATGCTTGGATAAATTGAAATATCTATAAACGAGCACGGACCCGTTCTCACGCACAAGCCCATTTTTAAATTTGGAAACACTTTTTCTCGCATTTCTTTGTGACTTCGTTGAGCATTTTCCAATGCCTCTGGGCTATTGAACTCCAGAACAGAAACGCGAGCAATTGCCATGCTAAATCCTCCAGCTTTAGCCTTACAATAAAGAACCGCAGGTATAACACAACTAAACAATAAGCCCCTTTGCCTGCTCCAGCTTTACTTGGGTTTGGAGTGTTAATGCGTACCAAAATAACAAAATCAAACTAGATTACATTATGTGATAAAACTGCTACGTTTTTGTGGTTTGGAAATTTTTGGATTTGAGGCATGCAGATTTATACAAAGGGTGCTGAAGTTGGGACGTTACAACCTTGGCCTTTTGATAACCCTGAGAGCAATTATAAAATTTTGGCTTGAGCACCTTCAGCGTCTGGTCGTACTGACACTGCGGGACCAGGCTATACTTCACGCTCGGGTATCTGGCGCTGCGCAAACGGCACCTTCGAATGTACAGAGCAAGGTAATGAGCTGATGACGATCTTATCTGGCCGCTGCCGTCTAACAGATTAAGCAAGTGGCAAAGGCCACACGCTAAGCCCAGGTGACAGCCTGTTTTTGCCAGGTTCAGAGATGAGCTGCTCAATGGTGAGATATTCTGCAGCATGCGAGAAGCACAGATCATCATCTGAGAATGGAGAAAACACTACAACACTAAGAGACTACGCAGTGCATTTGGCTATCGCCCACCAGCTCCTGAAACCAACATAACGCTGGATCAGAGGCCAATTATGTACTAACGATAGACGTGGACCAGTCAGATGAGGCTACTCAGGTGCAGCTTCTAAGGGAGCCGTAATTAACAGATCTTGGCCTGATTGAAGCGCTACT
>WTIQ01000211.1 GCA_011525185.1 Paracoccaceae bacterium
TTACGATGAATGGAAAGGCGTTCTCATGTTCAATGAGTTCACCCAAACCACGATCATTACGAAACCTATTCCAACGTCGCGCGAACCTAAAACAACATTTAAGCCGCGTGACTTGAAAGATATCGACTTCACTCACGCCCGCCGATGGTTTGCCAAGGAATTGCGTCTATTTCGCGCCTCAAAAAACGACATTGCGGATGCGATGTTCGCGGCAGCACGTGAAAATAGCCACGACCCGGTACGCTTCTATCTTGAAGACTTAAAATGGGACGGAGTGAACCGACTAGATGGCGTACTGGTTAATTATGCTGGGGCAGACGACACAGACTTCAATCGTAAGGTGGGTAAACTATGGATGATGTCAGCCGTAGCACGGATATTTCAGCCAGGATGCAAAGCTGATTGCGCGATCATTTTGGAAAGCCGTCAGGGTGCGGGGAAGTCTACGTTCCTTGAAACTTTAGCTGTTCCATGACGGCCTACCAGACTTGCACAGTAAGGACGCTGCAGCGGGTTTACGCGGGAAATGGATCATCGAGCTCCCAGAATTAAGCGCCATGCGTCGTTCAGACGTTGAAGCGGTGAAAGCATTCCTTAGCCGCACGACAGAACGCTTTAGGCCCGCATATGGGCGCACTGAAGTCATTGAACCACGACGCTGCGTATTTGCTGGCACAACAAACCGTTCTGATTACTTAGCCGATGATACGGGTGGAAGACGCTTTTGGCCTGTCGCTGTGCGTGAAATTGATATCAGCAGCCTACAGCGTGATCGGGATCAATTATGGGCTGAAGCTGTTCATTGCTTCAAACAACCAAATGCAAAGTGGTGGTTAGACGCATCTGATGAAATCGAAGCGGCTAAACTGATATTGCAACGTGCAGCGCACGATCCTTGGGAGGCTGCGGTTCTGAAATACGTAGAAACACTTCCAGAAGTCAGCACACGTGACATATTGGATAATCTGGAAATCGAACGCACCCAGCAAAACAAATCAAACGCGATGCGTGTTGCGGGAATTATCACACGGGCGCATTGGACGCGTGATGGTAAATTTTCAGCAGGTCAGAACCGTGGGTTGTCACGCTACATCAATCCAAATCGGCTGAACCTGAAGGTTGGGGAACCTTCCTAATGATCTACAGTCTAGAACAACATAAATGGGGAACGTGGAACCTGTGGAACCTTTTTCCACACAACTATCCATACACACTTAACTTATTGTTTTATATAAGTATCTAGATTTATGTAGGTTTTACAGGTTTTACACTTGTAGGAATAATCAGGGACTTATGAAATGTCTGGGAAAAGGTTCCCCAGGTTCCACTCTTGCGGGCAAAGTTTCCGTCACCCCCTAGCAAACCCTAAGACCCTAGCAACAAATCGTGCCTCGCGCGTACCCGCGTTTGGATGCAGTTGGAAGAACCTAAATCTTCTGTTCTGCTTCTAGATGCACAAACCTTCTCAAGAATGCATTTTGGCGCCCTTAGTTATTTTATCTACAATTTTTTTATCTGCCCTAAGCGCAATACCAACTGTATTTTCTTCGCTAGACGTATGCTCTGAGAAAACAGCTCTGTTCGCCTCATCGTGTCCTGTAGCAAACATTTCTTCAATGTATGCCACTGTAGGAATACCTCTTTCGTTGGCTCTATTTCTTACGTTACGCAAGACATTGGGCGTTGCAGACAATACGATCACGGGTTGCCGTGACATAGGAAGGTGTCGTTTACCATCTTTGTCGACGTACTGCTCACCAATTAAATCTGCATTTGCAGCTGTTATTCCACTCATTAAAAACGCTGTTATATTCAGCTTTTGCCATTGAGCTAAGTCATCTCTAACGATGATTGCAATTTTTGTGTCAAACACCAGCAGCCTCCTGCTTCAATCAGAAAAATAGCGATTACTGCATCACCACTTGTCACCAACTTCTGGATACTGCCTAAGTATTTTGTCTGAGCCTCGATAAGCTGTTACAAACTGGTGCATTTCACTTATTAGAGAATTCACGACTTTACCTTCCAACTCAAAAGCATCTAGTTGTCGGTAAACATCTTCTTCGCTCTCTGCTACCCAGTGACAGTAGAAAAAATCATCATTGCCCAACCAGGTTTGCATGCATTGGGCATATTCTCCCGCTGCTTGGACCGCCCACTGATACTCGGATAACCGTTCTTCCTTTGGATCTCGTTTTTCTGGAGGTGTGCAGTATTTTACGCGAGCTTCATCTGAAACGAATGTGTGAACTACCATAAAATGACGTGAGAATTTTTCTTCTATCATACCAATACTCCAATCTCTGTTAAACAGTAGCAGCTTGGGTCCTTCTGGCAAGTCTATGCTTTGTGGGTAGTTTGCACCGACAGGTGTTTTTAGCGACACAATTTTTTAAACAACTAGGCTGCTATGCTTCCTATTTTTCTAGCGTCAAAAGCAAAAATGTTGTATTATTTACAATAGGATAGGAGGCAAAGTTGCTCTATGCTTTTCACGTCTAAAGAAGTTGCTTTCGCTGCTTGCGTGTCAGATCATTTACAATTTTTGCAAGACGTCCGACGGTATCGTTTACCGATTGAGAGCCGAAGGCACAACGGCAGAAACACGTATGATTTGACCAGTTTTGCGGTCTCAATGGTCGTAGGTGAACTGCGAGAATATGGCATTTCACTGTCTAACTGTGGACGTCTTCTGAGCCGCATTGA
>WTIQ01000271.1 GCA_011525185.1 Paracoccaceae bacterium
GAACGCTGGGGTTTTTTCTCACCCATGCACTTGCTTCAATAAGGCTGTGACCTAAGCAACAAACCACATTGACACCCGTTCTATGTTCGCTTTTAACGGATAACAATTTCCTCGATGCTGTCAGACAAACGAGCGCAAGCATCAGTATTGGGGTCTCGATCCTTTTCTATGAGATCAGCAATGAACGCCACTCAGATAGAGCAGCATCACGGTTAAGCTTGAATGTGCTGCGTTTTGAGAGTGACCTCTGTGAGTTGAAATGATTGTAAAACGAGGCATGGATTGAGGCGAACTTTTGTAGACTATGCATGCGCCTAAACCGAAGCATGGCCCTTTCTCGTCGGCGAAAGGGTAAGTGTGAATTCTCCGCTCTGTTGTTTGCCCATCGCCCAGTAACTTGCTTATCTGCATAGCGAAGTTCTTTAGCTGCTGCACTGCAGGACCGTAGCCTATCTGTAACGATCTCGTTGGTCGATCCATACCAACGCATAGCTTTTTTCATGGACTTCAGGCCGCTTTCTTATCTCACTTTTTCGTGACATAGCTTTTGACTGTTTCCATAAATACGTTGCGAAGGTATAGCGCATATGCCTAAGCTTTTACCGCATCGCTGAACAGACTTTTAGCCAATGACCTCACTGTGGACGCAGTACATGCATTTTTGGGGTTTCACGTCAAATATTTTTTGTTGAATTTCTGTCAGTTTGGTTTTATTTGTTTTACCCACCTTTTATTCTAGCCGATGAGTTGTTTTTGAAAGTTGAAGGAAATATTGCTGCCCTGTTAACCCTGCAGAGAAATGATAGCAGACCTGCCGCGCCGCAAAATACATATAGCAGTGCTGCAATTGCACCATCAGATCCCGCGGATGTCATACTTTCACAGGAATTGATAGCGCGCAACTATGCAAAAGTTACGGAATCAATGGCACAAGGCAACATCCGGGGTGCGGCATTGTCTCAGATAGAAGATCGTCACAAAAATATACCTGAAGTCGGCCTATTAAATGTGAAAGCGGGCCCAAAATCTGGGCCAGCCTCTGTCTCTCTTGAACTTAGTGGCATCCGTAGGGATACCATCACAATGATGAATGAACTGCCGCCAGATATCAATATTCAGGTCGCGGATGAAATCCGCGCGTTAATCGCGAAAGGCGAATGGCCGACGGATACAAAAGCAATTAATGATAAAATTATACAGATTTCCCAGTCTTTTTCACAAGTGTGAGCCGCCTCCCTCAGATTTTACTGGTAAACGTCAGCTTGCTTAAACCATTGGAAATAACTAATATCCAGATTATGATCCCTTATGAGTTACAATTCAGCCAAATTCTTTTCGCAATGAGTGTACATCTAGGGTCGGTTATGAGCTAATTGAGCAGGGATTTTAAATTACGTTGATGGCTACGGAACAATCGCCTCTTCTTGATCATTGTCCTTCTTCCCTGCCAGGGAATGCTTACTTTGATGAAAATTGGTATGCCCGAGAACAATGTCTAATATGGCAGAAGGAATGGGTGTATGCAGGTCGCTTGAACGATCTGCCAATCGGCAAAATGCGTCCTCTCAAGATTGGTAAGATGGGAATAATGCTTTGCAGATTATCCGAAACTGAGGTTGTCGCCTATCATAATATCTGTCGACATCGTGGCTCGGAACTTTGTCGTGTAGAGCAACCCTTGGGCAAAACGATCAGTTGTCCTTATCATGCATGGTCTTATGCCGCTGCAGATGGGCATTTGGTTTCTACTGCACATGCCACGCCGACGGCTGATTTTCACAAGGAAGAGAACGGCCTCTTCCCCGTCGCAACAATGCTTTGGAATGGTTTTATTTTCATCAATGCTGCAGATGAGCCTTCACCATTTATTCCCGATCTTGGTCTAGAAACCTATGATAACTGGCCAATGGCCAGCTTGGTTACAGGGCATAAATCGGTGCGAAATCTCAACTGTAACTGGAAGGTCTTTTGGGAGAATTACAACGAGTGTCTCCACTGCCCCAGCATTCACCCTGAACTATCCGATCTGGTTCCAATCTACAGAGAAGGGCTGATGTCAGAATCTGAGCGACAGGACTGGTCACCCCGAAAGACTCCAGGCAATGCTCTTAAAGAAGGCGCTGTGACATGGACGTTTGATGGTCAGCCTTGCGGGCCTATCTTCCTTGACCTGACCAAGGCCCAGATCAAGAAAGCCGCGAATTTTGTAACCATTTATCCTTCGACCTATATTGTTGCTCACGTTGATTATGTTCGAATTGTTTCATTGGTTCCAACCAGTCCTGAGACAACCCAACTGACTGCGGAATGGCTCTTTAGCCCAGCTACAATGAAGCAGATCGAATTTGACCCCAGTGAAGTTGCTGCATTTGCGAGTATTGTGCTTGAACAGGATGCCGAAGCCGCTGAAATGAACCAACGTGGTTTGCGCTCCCCGCGATTCGAGGCAGGACGTTTGATGCCGCAGGAATTTTATATCCATAACTTCCATCAATGGGTGCGTCAAAGGTTGAATGTAAATTGAGATGGTCATATCCCAACCTACCAGTTCCTTGCCATCCAATTTCAACCCTGCATCAAATGTCTGTCCCGTCATCAAGCATAAAAATGCTATTGGATCGAATCGATCAGCGGTTAGGCTCCCTTGAAGCCGATCCGATGGCTGTTTCAGAGCCAGTTGATTTTGCC
>WTIQ01000343.1 GCA_011525185.1 Paracoccaceae bacterium
GACCTAAGGATCCCGCTTGAAAGGACACATGTTCTATTAGGCGGGTGGTTTTTTGTGAGGATCGTAAGACGATCCATAGGATAATCAGCAAAATACACACCAGCCCAGCGGCCGCTTGTACAAGTGGATTTGTGAAATCGAGCCCTGATGTCATGTTCGTCCAAACAGCCGTTCAATATCGCTCAACTTGAGTTCGATATAGGTGGGCCGGCCATGATTGCATTGACCTGAGTTTTCGGTGCGTTCCATCTCACGCAGCAGCGCATTCATTTCCTCCGCTCTGAGCTGGCGACCAGATCGTATTGATCCATGACAGGCAATGCGGCTTAGAATGGCGTCCAAGCGATCTTTTACAATTTGAGTGCTGTTTTGCTCTGCCAATTCATCCAAAATATCATGGATGAGCCGCTCTGCATTGACGTCTCCCAAAAGCGCTGGCGTGGCTTGGACCGCTATGGCGCCCGCGCCAAAGGCTTCTATCACGAGCCCCATCCCATTTAGCTCTTGCGCAAATTCCAAAAGCAAAGCCGCATCTCCAGAGGAGAGTTCGACAATTTCAGGAATGAGCAGTGATTGAGATGCAATCTCACGGCTATGCATTTGCTTTTTTAGTTTTTCATAGACTAGCCGTTCGTGGGCGGCATGTTGGTCCACAAGGACCACCCCGTCTTTTGTTTGCGTTATAATATAATTTTCATGCACTTGTGCGCGGGCCGCGCCAAGCGGATTATCTTCACTCGCTCGCGTTTCAATCTCTGATCCTTGCTCTGCTAGAGCATCGGTTTCGACGCGGGCAAACGGCGTTTGAGTTTCCGCAAATGCAGGGGCCTGACCCTCATAGGTTTGGCGATATGTTTCGACGCTCTGACGATCCATTTGATATACGCGCGGCGGCATGGCTTGCGGCTCACTTCGCAGGGCGCCCAACACCGATGTCGCAAGGGTTGACGAGGAGCGGTGGCCCGCCTCTGCCAGCGCATGCCGAAGCGCCGAAATCACCAACCCACGTACAAGGCCAGATTGGCGAAAGCGTACCTCTGATTTAGCAGGGTGTACATTCACATCGACAAGCTCTGGTTTACAACTTATAAAAAGTGCAGCTACTGGATATCGGTCCCGAGACAAGAGGTCACTGTAAGCAGCGCGCAATCCACCAATCAAAAGTTTGTCGCGCACGGGCCGGTTGTTCACAAAAAAGTACTGCATCACAGCCGCCCCTCGTGAAAAGGTTGGCAATGCAGCATAGCCCGTGAGGCGAAACTCGTCTCGCTCTGCGTCGATCAGAAAGGCATTTTCAGCGAAGTCATGTCCCAAGACCTTGCGCAGACGACGATAGCTGGCATCAAAAAAATCTCCGTGCTCTGCAAGTGCTTCAAAAACAACCCGTTGTTTTCCGCCAGATACGTCACGCAGGGTGAAACCAACGTGCGGAGAGGCAATGGCAAGACGTTTGACAACATCCGTCACAGCCTGCATTTCAGCGCGATCTGTGCGCATGAATTTTAAACGAGCAGGAGTAGCGAAAAAGATATCTCTGAGTTCAACACAGGTCCCTTTGCCAAGCGCGGCGGGCGCAATAGCGCTTTCCTGCCCTCCAGTTACCGTAATTTTTGCCCCCTCATGTCCTTGGGCACGGCTGGTGATGCTCAGGCGCCCCACGGCTCCAAGCGAGGGAAGCGCTTCGCCGCGAAACCCAAAGCTGTGGATGTTGAGAAGGTCCGTTCCATCAAGTTTTGAGGTGGCATGACGGGATAGCGCCAGCGGTAAATCCCTAGCCGTCATACCGCATCCATCATCCGTCACGCGGATTAGCGTCTTGCCACCATCCGCGACATCGATACTGATTGAGAGCGCCTTTGCATCAATCGCATTTTCAACCAGCTCTTTCACAGCTGACGCAGGACGCTCAACGACTTCTCCCGCAGCAATACGATTTATTGCAGCATCATCAAGCTGCCTGATCTCAGGGCGATTTTCGTCTATATTGCGTGCGAGATTATCCATAACACTAATTGTAGCATCTTAAGCTTTGATTCTGCTATGCTTAACTTTCAAGATGCAAAGTTTAATACGGGGCTCTTCTTAGGCTCTTGGCCATGTTTTGCCCCATAGGGGTGAGAGTGACTCATTTAAGGATAAGGTGCGGATTGAATTCTAGGATCTACAGCTTTGAACATTTGCATGAAAGTTCCACGCGGCGTGTTTCTATACAATAATGAGCCCTAATTTAAGGAGACTGCGATAGAGCATATTGTGCCGCATTTTTCCCGGCCCACCGTCCTGTTGCGAGGGCGCCGGTGATTAGGTACCCACCTGTCGGTGCATCCCAATCGAGCATCTCCCCGGCGCAAAAATGGCCTGGCAGATGACGCAACATGAGAGTCCGTTCCAGCTGATCATCGCCAATGCCGCCCGCTGTTGATATGGCTTCGTCCATTGGGCGTGGGCCCAGATGAGAAATGGGAAGCGATTTTATCACCTTTGCCAAAGCGTCTGAATGATTGGGGAGAGGTCGTCCAAACTCCTGAAGTAGGGCTCGTTTTTGAGTAGGTAATCCCAGTGATTTTCGAAGCTTAGCGCCGAGAGTGGATTTCCCTTTGGACTTATCCAAAGCCGTTCGAATACGATCATGTGACCAGTCTGGCATCAGGTCGATGAAGAGATTGGGATTGCGACGCAGGGCCCGAT
>WTIQ01000142.1 GCA_011525185.1 Paracoccaceae bacterium
TTCTGATACTGTGGGCATTCCAGCCCCTGACGTAGAGCTTAAAATTGGCGAGAGCGGCGAAGTCTATTATCGCTCGCCTGGCGCCTTTGTGGAATATCACAAAAATCCGGAAAGCACCGCAGACACCAAAGACCCAGAGGGCTGGGTTGCAACGGGTGATGCGGGTTTTATCGAAGAGGGCACAGGCCATCTGCGGATCATTGATCGGGCCAAAGATGTGGGCAAATTGTCCAGTGGGGCGATGTTTGCGCCCAAATATGTGGAAAATAAGCTCAAGTTCTATCCAAACATTTTAGAGGCTGTTTTGTTTGGAGCTGGGCGTGAACGGTGTGTAGCCTTTATCAACATTGATCTGAATGCCGTGGGCAATTGGGCGGAGCGCAACAATATTGCTTATTCCAGTTATCAAGAACTCTCTGGCCACCCTAAGGTCTTGGAAATGGTGAAAGAGCATGTTGAAACCGTCAATGCCTCAATTGCGGATGACGCAATGCTTGCAGGATGCCAAATCCATAGGTTTTTGGTGCTCCACAAAGAGCTTGATGCCGATGACGGTGAAATGACCCGGACACGCAAAGTGCGTCGCAAGATTATTGGCGAAAAGTTCGATGATCTGATCACTGCACTCTATGACGGGTCCGAGAGCATATATACCGAAACCGAAGTGACCTACGAAGACGGTCGCAAAGGTAAAATATCAGCCACGTTACAAATTTGTGACGCCAAAGTGGTGCCTGTCTCAGGTCAAATGGCAGCAGAGTAAGAGGGGCGAGCGAGTGAAAGATCAAGCAACAGGCTATGTCACCGCAGACGGTCGCCAGATCGGTGGCGTTTTGATGGAGATGAAAAACATCACGTTGCGGTTTGGCGGCGTTGTGGCCATCACGGACGCCTCTTTTGACATCCGTGAGGGTGAAATCAGAGCGATTATCGGACCAAATGGGGCTGGAAAGTCCTCAATGTTGAACGTGATCAACGGGTTTTATCATCCCCAAGAGGGTGAAGTGTGGTTCAGAGGCAAAAAGCGCCCTTCTATGAGGCCCTATGAAATTGCCGAACAAGGGATAGCACGTACCTTTCAAAATATCGCGCTGTTTCATGGGATGACCACGGTGGAAAACGTTATGACGGGTCGTCAGTTGATGATGAAGAAAAACTTCTTCTGGCAGATGCTGCGCGCAGGGCCCGCGATGCAGGAAGAGGCTGAACATCGTCGCAAATGTGAGGAAATTATAGATTTTCTGGAAATTCAGGCGATCCGTAAAACACCCGTGGGAAGCCTTCCCTATGGTTTGCAAAAGCGTGTGGAATTGGCTCGTGCCTTGGCGATGGAGCCTAAGCTTTTGTTGCTGGATGAGCCAATGGCGGGCATGAATGTGGAAGAAAAAGAAGACATGTCCCGCTTTATTTTGGATGTCAACGATCAGTATGGGACGACGATTGCTCTGATCGAACATGATATGAGTGTTGTTATGGACCTCGCAGATCGGGTGGTTGTGCTCGATTATGGAAAAATGCTTGCCGATGGCACGCCAGATGAGGTGCAGAAGAACCAAGCTGTGATTGATGCTTATTTGGGGGTAGAACACTGATGGATGGACTGATTTACGACATCTTTGCCGACCCTTTCGTGCAAATGTGGCAAATGCCTGACTTCTTGATCCAAGTGGTCTGGGAAGGGTTTGTGGCGGGCATTCTCTATGCGCTTATCGCTCTGGGCTTTGTTTTGATTTTCAAAGCTTCTGGGATCTTCAACTTTGCCCAAGGCATCATGGTGGTCTTTTCTGGCCTCACCTTGGTTGGTCTCTATGAGCTTGGGGTTCCAGCCTTTCTCGCGCTGGCGATTACGCTTGCTGTGATGTATGCGCTTGCCTTTTCGGTCGAGCGTTTGGTGCTGCGCAACTTGGTGAACCAGCCCGATATTATCCTCTTCATGGCGACGATCGGCTTGACCAATGTTTTAATCGGTGCCGGCCAGCAGATCTTCGGCGGAGAAACCAAAACCATGATCACCGAAGAACTGTTTTTGCCAACGGGGTCTTCGGTATGGGAGCCAGGCGGAGGTTTGGTGATTTTTCAGCATATTGACATCGCGGCTGCGCTCATCGCGGCGCTGTTGATCGTGTGTTTGGCGCTGTTTTTCTCCAAAGCCAAAGTGGCACGCGCATTGCGTGCGGTTGCCGATGACCACCAAGCTTCGCTCTCTGTAGGCATATCGCTCAATAATATCTGGGTGATAACATGGTTTGCTGCTGGGATTGTGGCCCTTGTTGCAGGCATTATGTGGGGCGCGCGTTCGGATGTGAGCTTTTCGCTGCAAATCATCGCGCTGAAGGCGCTCCCAGTGCTGGTCCTTGGCGGCTTTACATCGGTGCCGGGTGCGATTGTGGGCGGCCTTATCATTGGGATTGGAGAGAAATTGTTTGAAATTTACTGGGGACCGCTTTTTGGCTCTGGAGTTGAGGGATGGTTTGCCTATGTGATTGCGCTCATCTTCCTGCTCTTTAGGCCGCAGGGTCTCTTTGGCGAAAAAATCATCGAGAGGGTTTAGACATGTTTTATCGTGAAGCGGGACAATTTAAATCCTCCTACAAGGAAGATATGCAGGCCTTTCCCATCAGAGAGGACCGCATTGGCATAATCATCTGGCTTTTGCTGGCCTATCTTTATGTCCCATTCTTTGG
>WTIQ01000040.1 GCA_011525185.1 Paracoccaceae bacterium
GAGCTTTAGTTCTGCCTCATGACGGCGCTGGTAAAGACCCGAAATGCCCGCGGCTTCCTCTAGAACACGACGGCGGTTTTTGGGTTTTGCATTGATAAGCTCCGATATCTGACCCTGCCTCACCAACGAAGGAGAGTGTGCGCCCGTAGATGCATCCGCAAAGAGCATTTGAACATCTCGCGCACGGACATCTTTCCCAGATGCTTTATAAGCGCTGCCTGCATCTCGGGTGATACGCCGGATAATTTCCAAACTATCCGCATCATTAAAACCCTGCGGCGCCAACCGCTCCGAATTGTCGAGCATAAGGCTCACTTCAGCGAAATTACGCGCAGGTCGCGTCGCAGCCCCAGCGAAGATCACATCTTCCATGCCACCACCACGCATAGCGGTGGGTCGGTTTTCACCCATCACCCAGCGCAAAGCCTCAAGAAGATTGGACTTCCCGCATCCATTCGGACCGACGACTCCCGTTAGACCATCCGAGATCAATAATTCGGTGGGGTCGACAAAACTTTTAAAACCAGTGAGCCGAAGCTTTGAAAAACGCAAATGAGAGGTGCCTGTGATTCTATCTTTCCCTATTTTGAGTGTCCGCAGGGCATGAGTCAAATAAATGCCCCATGATGTCGTGTGAATCATACCTTTGCACCACAATATATCGAAATGGACAGGATTTCCACTTTTTCAACGTAAAGCAGAATGATACACCGTCGGCAGAGACCTTCCGTGAGGCATCATGATCGACATTCAACGCGCAGACCCTAGACATCCAGATATTTTAACCCTGCTTGAGCAAAGCCAAAGGTTGATGAATTCTCTGTATTCTGAGGAGGCGTGCCATATGCTCTCGGTTGAGGATCTATGCGGCGAGGACGTGCTCTTTTACGGTGCCTCATTGGACGACACCTACATCGGTTGCGTTGGTTTGGTGCTGAAAGAAACATACGGTGAAATTAAATCCATGTTTGTAGATCCTTCGCATCGGGGGCTCGGCCTCGCCAAGATGCTTATGGCGACTCTGGAGGGGGTTGCACGCGAACATCAACTAAAGAGCATTAAGCTGGAGACGGGAGAGCTTCTCAAGGAAGCTGTCGCGCTTTACAGACGGCATGGATTCACATCCTGCGATCCATTCGGTGACTATGCAGATCATCCTGACTCTCTCTTCATGACGAAGAATTTGGACAGTCCAATCGGGCCATAGTCACCGTCGAATCCGCTCTGATCACATAAACCTTTTTACAGTTGGTTGCATATTTGATGGCAGCCAATGCATAGGGCGCAACCTCGCTCAAAGCTGGGACAAACATTGGGGTAAGCCGAACAGCTTCAGCGTAGCGCCCCTCGCGTCGCACCCCAAATTCAAGCAAGCCAACACGGACCTTTTCCGCAGGTACGTCCATGAATGGACCAACTCCAAAGTTGCAGCCCGCAGAGGATAGAACAATGAGCAAAGCAAAAAGCAAGCGCATGTGTGACTTCCCAGTTGAACACATAGAGAATGCGCGTGCATGTGTTTAGATTGCGTAAATTAACTTAAAATCTCTTTGGTAAGAGCGCTTTTTCCATTCTCTAAGCCTTCAATCACATTAAAATGGTGCTTTTCCTTCTCGAGCGTCAGAGAACAGCCCCATGCCTTGCTCAGCCAGCTGGCCTGATCAACAAAGGCAGGTCGCTCCTCTGCTCCAACCCAAACATGCACGTGACACTCAGGGCGCGGGAATTCGATCGGACTATCGGCGCGCGCGGCCGCCTCATCCAGCCCAAAGGAGACATTCATTTTGGTCTGCATCAGCGGGCGCAGATCAGAAAGCGGAGATATTGGGACAACTCGCTTGATCCGCCCTTTTAACTCTCTGCTCAAAAGATCGCCACAGACGACCCGCGCCACCAAGTGACCACCTGCCGAATGCCCCGCAAGAACCAAGGGCCCTGGCACCTTTGCCCCGACTGCTTTTACAGCCTGCGCAATTTGACGGGAAATCGTAGCAATCGAAACCTCTGGGCAGAGATCATAAGAGGGCATGGCAACGTGCCAACCTTGCGCATTGGCGCCAGCCGCGAGGTGCGACCAATAGGATTTATCGAATTTAAGCCAATACCCCCCGTGAACAAAGAGAAGGCATCCTCTAGAGGGCCCATCAGGGCAAAATAGGTCAAAGCGCGTACGCGCCCGTTCTCCGTAAAGCACATCAAGCTCTGCGCGCCCATCGCGCACGAGCGCTTCTCGAAACGACTGCGCCGCCTGTGCCCATTTTGAAGGGTAGTCCGCAGCACCCTCTATATAGCCACCATTATCATAGGCATCGTCGAGATTTTGCATCTTTTACCTCCACTCATCTGGACAAACAGTTACAGAAAGGTTTTGAGTAGGCTAGCGAATATTTGCGGGGAAGACGACATGCTCGATAATAGAACAAATTTGGCAAGCCTGCTCAAAGATCCAAGCCTTTTGGCAACACAAGGGTATTTGGCAGGCGATTGGGTTGATGGCGAAGGCGGCGCAACCTTTGATGTGTATAACCCTGCACGGGGTGACGTCATTGCCCAAGTTGCGGATTTTAGACGAGCACAGGCTTCACAGGCGATTGCAGCCGCTCAAACGGCGCAAAAAGAATGGGCTGTAATGACCGCCAAAGAGCGCAGTGTGATCTTGCGCCGGTGGTTTGATCTGATGAT
>WTIQ01000248.1 GCA_011525185.1 Paracoccaceae bacterium
TTATCATGATTAATTGCATTGACGCAAATTATCATGATAAATACAAGTAAAATATCACTGGGTGGGAAAATGACATTCTCAGTTCTAACATTTGACGAAAATGAAGGCGTTTATGCAGCGGCAGCCGCGACTGGAAGCCTCTGCGTCGGGGGCTGGGTTCTTAGAGGCGACATCGAATCAGGCCTGGTCGCCTCGCAGGGCACTTCACCGAGTTCATTTTGGCGCGATGATTGTTTGAGAGCCATGTACACTGGCCAATCTGCAAGCGATGCAGTAAGCGCTGCGATCGCAAAGGATTCTGGCAAAGACTATCGTCAAATAATCGCACTTGATAAAGATGGATGGGCTTCAGGCTTTACAGGCCCCAAGAGTATCGCTCATGCAAGCCATATGACAGAACAAAACCTTGCTATTGCAGGGAACATGATTGATGGCAGGCACGTCCTAAATGCTGTGAAAAAACAAGTAGAAACGGATCAGGCTCCCATTGAGCAAAGAATGTTGAACGCCTTAGTCGCAGGTAAAGACGCAGGTGGCGATAATCGTGGGCTATTGTCTGCTGCCCTGTTAATATTGTCTCCAAGTCGTCCACCTCTCGACCTCCGGATAGATTACAGCACCGATCCATTATCTGATCTTCAGGCACTTTTAGATCAATCTAAAAAATCGCCGTATTATGATTGGTTATCTGAAGTCCCGATTGATTTAGACCGTAATCGCGCGCCGCTAGACGCAAACGTGCTTACAGGTGAATAAGCTCATTATTGTGCGTTAGTCGCCCATAAACTGCTTGGTTAAACTTGCTTCTTGCGTTTGCATTAACTCTTCCGCGATTTGCATATGGGACTTCATTATATTTTGAGCAATGGTCGCTTCTCCAGCACGAAGGGCTTTCACAAGTTGAATTTGATGCTCACGTCCTTTTTTCCATAATTCAAAATTCGGTTTGTCATAAAGTCTACGATAAACAGTTAAATCTGTTAAAATACGAGACATAAAACCTATCACGAAACCGAGTAACTTGTTACCCGCAAATTCTGACAATCGTGCGTGAAATTTTAGAGACGAAATATGATGTTCTTTTTCTTGCTCAGCGGTTTCAGCGGGTTTTGGATGCATTTCTGCTAATGCCTCCAACTCACTCAATTGTTCATCGGTCAAATTCCCAGCAAGGCTTGCAACAAGCTCAGGCTCTAAGGCTTTACGCATCTGATAAATGTCAGTCAGGGACAAATCTTGAAAATAAAAATAATTTGCCAACAGTGAACTTGCGCGCTCTGCAGAAACCTCCCCTACGATACTCCCACCGCCAGGCCCAGTTTTGGTAATGATCAACCCTTGTGCTTCTAAAATGCGCAAGGCTTCTCGCACGGTGCCTTTTGAGACGCCAAACAGCTTAATCATTTCGCCTTCATTGGGCAGTTTGTCACCATCTTTAAGATCCCTTTCAACGACCCACTGCTTTATTTGGTCGGCTACTTTCACGGGTCTTGATCTTTTTAATTTATTTGGTGACGTGTCACTGCCGTCCATACTGCACCTCATAAGTCTTCGCTAGAAAATAATAGACAGTTTACCGACGCAAGTGTAGTGGATAATTTATCATGATAAAATGGAGATTTTCATGAATTGGGGTGAAGTGGCTCAAGCGCGTTTATCTGAGATATCAAATTGCAGCCTTAAGTCTCAGGGCGTTTCACGATTTCCCTTTACACCCGAACATAAACAAGCACTAAAAATTATCAAAAATTGGATGGAGCAAGCTGGCTTAACCGTCTCAATGGATGATGCCGCCACACTCATTGGTCATAAACAGGGTCAAGAAAACTCACCAACCTTTTTATTAGGTTCGCATCAAGATTCCGTTCGCGATGGAGGGAAATACGATGGGATCATGGGAGTGGTCTTAGCCTGTCTGGCGATCGAAAAGCTTCAAACAGAGGGCGTTGAAATTCCATTTAACATTGAGGTTCTTGCATTTGCAGATGAAGAAGGCGTTCGTTTTCCGACGGCCTTACTTGGACCAAGGACACTTGCGGGGACGTATGACCCGGGGGTTTTATCAATGACAGATAAGGAAGACATTTCACTCAAAGACGCGCTGCTCAATTTTGGCTGCACTACGAATGAGTTATCAAACCTCGCCCGAAACCCTGATGATATTATGGGTTTTTTGGAAGTCCACATCGAACAAGGACCCGTACTGGAAATAGAAAATGCCGCCCTTGGTGTCGTGACAGGGATATGTGGAATTGAGCGCAATACTGTTTGTTTTTATGGGGATACTGGTCATGCTGGCACGGTTCCAATGGCAAACCGAAAAGATGCACTCTTGGCAGCCTCAGAATTTATCAGTGCCATAAACAAGCAGACCCTGACCTCTAATGGAATACGCGCTACAATAGGCTCGTTATCCATCTATCCAAACGTTGTGAATGCAATACCTAGCGCAGCTACGCTCACATTAGAAATTCGGTCTATAAATGATGAAACGCGAGAGAATTTTGCCTCAGACGCACGTGATATAGCGTTGAACATTGCACAGAAATCCTCTTTGGATTTCTCATTCACGCAAACCTATAGCCAAGCCGCAGTATTGTGCGATCCCGCCCTGATAAATACTCTTAAACAGTCCACCGATATGATCATTGGAAAATCGATCACTTTGCCTTCTGGC
>WTIQ01000364.1 GCA_011525185.1 Paracoccaceae bacterium
AGATAAAGGAGCGGGTCTGCAAGGAGGCTTTCGTAATCCCCAAAAGGATCGGTTCACCCTGCGCTGGACGACCGCCTTTTGACAATGCCTTATCATTTGCAGCATCAAACTCCGCTTTGTCCACATGTTCGCCCTTCAAAAGTGTTGTATCACCACTTTCCGAGATTTCCCACTTTTGGAGCATTTGACGGACGATGACTTCGATGTGCTTATCGTTGATCTTCACACCTTGCAGACGATACACGTCCTGCACTTCGTCAATCATGTAATTGGCAAGCGCCTCAATCCCCATAATTGCGAGGATGTCATGAGGCGCGGGGTTGCCGTCCATGATATAGTCACCCTTTTGCACAAAGTCGCCCTCGACAACAGGGATGTGTTTGCCTTTAGGGACCATGTATTCGACCGCCTCAAGGCTTTCATCCGCAGGCTCAATACTGATCCGACGCTTGTTTTTGTAGTCACGTCCAAAGCGTACATAGCCATCAATTTCTGCAATGATCGCATGATCTTTAGGACGACGTGCTTCAAAGAGTTCCGCCACACGGGGAAGACCACCCGTAATGTCTTTGGTCTTTGCGCCTTCCCGCGGGATACGCGCCACAACATCACCCGCTTCAACGGACTGGCCATCTTCGATGGAGAGAATTGCATCCACAGACATCGCATAGGTGATCGGATTGCCTGAGGCACCGCGCACAGGCTCACCTGCTGAGTCCATTAGAATAATCTCTGGCTTCAGCTCATTGCCCTTTGGCGCCGCACGCCAATCGGCAACAATCTTTTGCGTCATACCCGTCGCATCATCAGTTTCTTCGCGCACGGCTACACCAGCAACAAGGTCAACAAATTTTGCCGTTCCCCCCTGCTCTGCGATGATGGGAAGCGTGTAAGGATCCCATTCAAACAGTTTGTCACCACGTGATACTTGACCGCCCTCTTTCACAAAGAGTTTAGATCCATAACCAAGTTTGTGGCTTGCACGCTCTTCTCCATGTTCGTCCATGATCCGCAACTTCATGTTACGTCCCATAACCAACGTTTCGCCGCGCGTGTTTTCCAACGTATTGGCATTTTCAAAGGCGATGATCCCATCTTGGCTCGCCTCAAGGAAGGATTGCTGTCCCCCTTGTGCGACCCCACCAATGTGGAAGGTACGCATTGTCAACTGGGTGCCAGGTTCACCGATCGACTGCGCTGCGATAATACCAACCGCTTCGCCGATGTTCACAATCGTACCACGCGCAAGGTCACGACCATAACATAAGCTACAGACACCTTCCTCAGCGTCACAGGTCAGAGGGCTTCTGATACGCGCAGTTTGAAGTCCTGCTGCGTCGATCTCATCCGCCATAAGCTCATCAATCATATCACCTTTGGCAACGATGACTTCATCCGTTCCAGGACGAAGGATATCTTCGGCCGCAACCCGTCCCAAGACACGCTCCGCCAGCGACGCGATGACTTCGCCATCATTGACAGCTGTTTGCGCCAAAATTGCGTTCTCAGTGCCGCAATCTCGCATCCGCACGATACAGTCTTGAGCCACATCAACCAAACGCCGTGTTAGATATCCAGAATTAGCCGTTTTCAAAGCCGTATCCGAGAGACCCTTTCGCGCGCCGTGAGTAGAGTTAAAGTACTCAAGAACGGTCAAACCTTCTTTAAAGTTCGAGATAATCGGCGTTTCGATGATATCGCCGTTTGGTTTGGCCATAAGACCACGCATACCGCCAAGCTGTTTCATTTGTGTGACCGAACCACGTGCACCAGAATGCGCCATCATGTAGACACTGTTGGGTTCTTGTTCAGCTCCGTCATCAACCTTGGATGCAGAAATGGTGTTCATCATCGCATCGGTGACTTGGTCATTACACTTAGACCAAGCGTCAACGACTTTGTTATATTTTTCGCCCTGAGTAATCAGGCCGTCCATATACTGCTGTTCAAAGTCTTTCACCTGATCGCGGGTATTTTCAACAATGCCCCATTTGTCATCTGGGATGACCATATCGTCTTTGCCAAAGGATATCCCCGCCTTAAAGGCTTCGCGGAATCCCATTGACATGATCTGGTCACAGAAAATCACCGACTCTTTTTGTCCGCAATAACGGTACACCGTGTCAATCACGCGCTGCACGTCTTTCTTGCGCAAGAGGTTATTGACGAGGTCAAATGGTGCCTTAGCGTTTTTCGGCAAGAGCGCCCCCAAAAGGACCCGACCAGGCGTTGTTTCATAGCGTTTGTATATATCACCGCCATGCTCATCCACCTGCGCTATACGTGCATTGATTTTGGCATGCATATGCACACTACCATTATCAAGCGCATATTGCACTTCTTCGACTGAACCAAAGGTCATGCCCTCACCGACCATACCTTCACGCATAATTGTTGTGTAATACAGACCAAGGATCATGTCCTGTGACGGAACAATGATCGGTGCACCGTTTGCAGGCGAAAGAACATTGTTGGTCGACATCATCAAGACACGGGCTTCAAGCTGGGCTTCCAAACTTAACGGCACATGGACCGCCATTTGGTCACCATCAAAATCGGCGTTAAACGCAGAACACACCAAGGGGTGCAGCTGGATGGCCTTGCCTTCAATCAGAACTGGTTCAAAAGCTTGAATACCAAGACGGTGCAGGGTGGGCGCACGGTTAAGCATCACAG
>WTIQ01000485.1 GCA_011525185.1 Paracoccaceae bacterium
TTAGTCGCATGCGCGGTTTTAGTGATTATATACTTGGTGTGCCGCTTGGCAAATGTTCTGGAGCGCGCTTTAGGGCCGATGGTGACAGATATCGTGAAACGTATCTTCGGCCTTTTGCTTGCTGCGCTCTCGGTTCAATTTGTTTTGGACGGCATTCTAAGCTTTTTGGCAGCCGCTCAGTGAGAAAGGGGAATAATGGCCGACTTTGAAATAGGGAACCTGATTTATCTTGTGGTTCTGGGAGGTGTCTTGCTTGGCTCAGTGCTTTTGTCACGGCGAAACGAAGTCTCCAAGGTTCTCAAAGAGGCTGGAATTTGGGTGATCTTGTTCGTCGTCGTCATCGCCGTTGTGGCGGGCTGGCAAGACATTAGAACGGCTGGGGGACAGTTTAGCAGCAATGTTACAGAGCAAGGTGAGATCATAATCCCACAGCAGCGCGACGGGCATTATCACTTAACCCTGACAATAAATGGCGCAGCTGTTGATTTTCTCGTCGACACGGGCGCATCAGATATTGTCCTAACCCAAAGCGACGCAGAAAAAATTGGGTTTGATACCAAGCAGTTGGAATATTGGGGCACCGCAAGCACGGCAAATGGCACCGTGAGGCTCGCGGTGGTGCGCCTAAAATCTGTGGAACTTGGGCCTTACAAAGACACAAATATTCGCGCCGCAGTAAATGAAGGGCAAATGTCAACCTCTCTCTTGGGAATGGCCTATCTTGATCGCTTCGGATCGATCCAAATTGAAAAAGATCGCATGATTTTGAGACGTTAGGGAATTGACGAAGTCTCTGCCTTTTTAACCCAACGGCCTCTGTCCTCTGCCCAATATTGCGCTTCGCAGTTGTCTTGAGAGAGCGACTTCCACAAAGCGCGAGCCTTTTGAAGTTCCTCTTGTTTTTGACCATCAAAAATCACACAGGTGCGTGTGCGTGATGTGATTTCTTTTGCATCCGTCTCGGCTCCCATGACCGTCATCAGGCACTCTCGATCAGGCAAGGGATGCTCGCTGATCACAATTGGTGTCGCATCCTCGCCCTGCGTTCCCGCAATGGTATGGGGCAGAAAGCCGTCTTCTGGTTTGGCCCATAGCATATCATCCAAATACGAGAGGTCCGCAGGCAAGGCCGCACGCACCTCTATGCGCCACCCTGCCCCAAGAGCTTTTTCCAAAAGCTGAGGCAAAGCCAGATCAAGCGGTCTTTCACTTAATTGGTAAAAATACGCCGCACCCAATATGTTATCCTTGCTCTAACATATCACTCACAAGACGATCTAACGTCATAACTCCCCACCCTGTCGCACCTGAGGGAGAAAGCGGGCGCTCTTTTTTGGAATAGGCCACACCCGCAATATCGATGTGCACCCAAGGTGTGTCATCCTTGACAAACCGTTGCAGGAACTGGGCCGCTACGATTGATCCAGCTTCGCGCCCCGCGCTGCCCATATTTGCGATATCTGCCACTTTGGACTTGATCAGTTTATCATAGTCATCCGACAAAGGGAGACGCCAAAGGCCTTCACCCTCCTGATCTGCTGCTGCACTCAGTGCTTTTGAGAAACTGTCTTCATTGCTGAATTGACCCGCATTTTCAGAACCCAACGAGACGATAATCGCCCCCGTTAATGTGGCAAGGTCAATCATTGCTCTTGGCTTAAATCGATCCTGTGCATACCACATGACATCTGCCAGAACGAGCCGCCCCTCTGCATCTGTGTTGAGCACTTCAATAGTGTCGCCTTTCATCGACGTCACCACGTCGCCAGGGCGCGTCGCAGAGCCAGAGGGCATATTTTCCACAAGACCAACGAGACCGACAACATTTGCTTTTGCCTTGCGAAGCGCCAATGTTTTCATCACCCCTGCGACGACGCCCGCTCCTCCCATGTCCATGACCATTTCATGCATGCCAGCGGCGGGCTTGAGGCTGATCCCTCCAGTGTCAAAAACAACACCTTTGCCAACAAAGGCCAGCGGCGCACTCTCATCACCTGCGCCCTTCCATTCCATTACCACAACCTTAGAGGGGCTATCAGAGCCTTGCCCAACACACAGCAATGCCCCCATCCCAAGCTTTTCAAGCTCATCCTCCTCAAGAACTGAAACCTCCAGTCCAAGCGATGACAGGTCCGAAAGACGCTCTGCAAATTCACGCGTCGTGAGAATATTTGCAGGTTCATTCACCAAGTCACGGGTAAAATGGACCCCCTCTGAAATGGCTTCCAAAGTGGTAAGATCGCCTTCTATCGTTTCAGGCACATTATGGGAAAATGTGATCGCGCTTTGATAAGATTGTGGCCCCTCAGCGGTGGCATGGCGATCAAAGACATATCGTCTCAGCAAGGCCCCAAGTATCACATCTTGTGCGCCTTTGAGAGCGCCTAAAAGGACTATACTTTCGGATCTTTGTGCTTTTTGCGCCAAAGCCGCCCCCGCTGCTCTCAATATTTTGCGGCTCGATTTCCGTTCTAGCACAACAACGTCAACTGCATTTGCCTCCAATCCGAGCGGATAATTGATTGAAATGATCTCGCCAGCTTTATGTTCCTCAAGTGCTTTTTCGGCTTCTAATCGGTCCAGAGCTCCGCGCGTCAATTTATTAATGCGACGTGCAATTTTATCGCGCTTCCCATCCTTAAACATGACAATGGCAACACGACCTTGATAC
>WTIQ01000006.1 GCA_011525185.1 Paracoccaceae bacterium
CTCCATCCAAAGCAAAAGCTTTTGTAGCGCCTGTAAAAGAATGGATTAAAGTCGATAATTCAACGGTCAAGGCCGTGTGTAATTCACCGTTTGGGGAATTACCAATTGCTATTGCAACCTTTCACTTCAAGATTGTTAAAGACGGTACTACTGATTTTCAGAATCCCGCTGGAACAGGGCCTTATCGCCTCAGTGAATTCAAACCGGGTATCCGCTCTGTACATGTGCGCAACGAAGATTATTGGAACGACGAGGGCGGCCCGTATTTGGATCAAATAGAAGCGTTTGGTATTACAGATCCAACCGCTCGCCTTAACGCACTGATCTCAGGTGACATCCAGATGGCGGCGAATATGGACCCCAAAACGGTGTCTCAAATCGATGATGCTGAAGGTGTGCAGTCGATGTTTGTTGCTTCGGGACGATATCCATCATTTGTTTGTAGAGTTGATACTGATCCCTTTACAAACAGAGACTTGGTTCTCGGTCTTAAGCACCTTCAAAGGCGTGACAGAATCTTGAATGTTATACAGAAGGGCAAAGGCGATATAGCTAACGACCAACCAATCGGGCCTGCTTATGGAGCGAGTTACTACAAAGAGCAGCAGATCCGCCCGTACGACCCAGAAAAGGCAAAATTTCATCTGAATAAATCGGGCGTAAGTGGCGCAGAAATCCATGTTGCCGAAGTATATCCAGGTATTACTGATATGGCACTAATGCTGCAACGTGAGTGCTCTAAAGTCGGATTTGATTTGAAAGTGACCAAAGTACCAAATGATGGCTATTGGGGCGCAATTTGGCTGAAGAAACCTATGTGTGTTGTAGCATGGAACATGCGTCCTTCAGCTACAATGATGCTTGCGCTTGCATATAAGTCGACTGCAGCTTGGAATGAAACTTTCTGGAAAAATGAGCGTTTTGATAGTCTTTTAGAAATGGCAACAGCAGAGACTGATTTCAGCAAGAAATATGAAATGCTCGGAGAAATGCAGCAACTTATTTCTGATGAAGGTGGATCACTGACCCCAGTTACTGGCGGTTATCTTGATGCGCATTCCTCGAAATTAAAAGGCTTTGGACAGAATCCACTTGGCGCATTTGGCGGTATGGAATGGCCTGAATACATTTGGATGGATAGCTGATCAAAAAAGCATTAAGTCCCGGCAAAGTGACACTTGTCGGGGCTTATTATTTGTAAGTGTCCCCAGTTGCGGACAATAAAGACTATTACCTGAAAGATAAGAGAAAGGCGCATACTAATGTGGCAAATGATTGCGCGTCGAATATGTGTGGGTCTTGTATTAATGTGGGTGGTTTCTTTACTTATTTTTGCACTGACGCAAGTACTGCCAGGAGACGCCGCAGAAATCAGACTTGGACAACAAGCAACAAAAGAATCCTTAGCGGCACTTCGAGAGCAACTTGGCTTGGACAAACCATGGTACATGCAATATTTTTCGTGGATTGGAAATCTACTGACTGGAAATCTTGGAATATCTAATGCCGGTGGCGCAACAATTGAAAGTCTAATTGGGAACAGGATTGGAAATACACTGTTCATGACCGCAATTGTAACTACTGTTTCAGTTCCAATTTCAGTTATTTTAGGTCTCATCGCTGCGATGTACCCCGGTCGCCTACTTGACCGCATAATTACTTCAGGAACATTGGGTTTAATAGCAGTGCCAGATTTTTTTATTGCAATTTTTTTAATTCTCTTTGTTGCAGTCCAGCTCGGACTGGCACCAGCTGTCTCATACTTGAGCGGTACCGAAAGTTTCTGGAAATCTGTGCACGTTCTTGCTCTGCCGATAGGAACATTGGTTATTGTTGTTTCAGCACAAATGATACGGATGACGCGAGCCGGTATTCTCAATGTAATGAGTTCGGCGTATATTGAAATGGCCATCTTGAAAGGCATACCTCGCAGGCGAATTATTTTGCGTCATGCATTGTTTAATGCAATTGGCCCGATTGTTAACGTCATTGCACTGAATTTGGCTTATCTGGTAAGTGGAGTTGTTGTCGTGGAGACAATTTTTGCTTATCCTGGTCTTGCAAAGCTAATGGTTGATGGCGTTCAAACGCGAGATATTCCGTTAGTTCAAGCCTGTGGGATGATATTTTGTTGCACCTACGTGGTCCTTATATTGATTGCTGATGTGGCAGCAATTTTATCTAACCCAAGACTTAGGCATCCTAAATGAGTGAAAAATTAGACGTAAACATAAGTTCAGACCAATTTGAAGAGCTGCCCGACGCTCCGCCAAAATCAACAATTCGGTTGTCTTGGGTTGGGAAAATTTCATTGATAGTAGTTTCTATATGGATAGCTTTAGCGGTCATTGGTCCCTGGGTTGCGCCTTGGGATGAGTCACACTTTATTGAGGAAGATGCTCAAGGAAACTATTTCCTTGATCCTAGCTTTATGCTTCCTAACACTTCGGTACATTCTTTTCTTGGAACAGATTATCGTGGCCGAGATGTTCTATCACGAGTGATCTGGGGAGCGAGAACAACCATTGGAATATCTTTTGCCGCTACTGTTGTGGCCTATTTTGTAGGTATTACTTTAGGCATTGCTGCAGCTGTCGCCGGGCGATCTACTGACATGGTTCTGAGCCGAGGTGTGGATGCAATTTTAGCATTCCCTAACATTATGT
>WTIQ01000217.1 GCA_011525185.1 Paracoccaceae bacterium
GCCTTTAGTGGGAATGCGCTGGTAATTGTCACCTCCAAGGCTTCCTGACCTTCGGCTACAAGAGTCTCGAATTCGGTTGAAATCGCAGGCAGTGCCAGCAGACGCCCGTAATATGCAAGTGCCTCTAGCAATGCATCCGCGCCTTCTACTGTTACATCGTTAGTTAAGTCCGCCAGAATCTCGCATTTTGTGTCGCCTTTAACGGCCGGATTCTTTAAAACTTGCACCATCGCTTCGTCAGCAGTAACAGAGGCAGCTTTTTGCAAAAACGAGCTCCATTTCCCTTCAGCCTTCGCGGCTGCGGCATGCGAAAATATCGCTTTTGCATAAGGTCGAGCAATCGTGGTGAGTTCTGCCATCGGTCGCCTCCTTAAAGCTCTTCAGCCAACTCGGCTAACAACTTTTTGTGCGCTGCCTGATCTACCGTCGCTCCTAGCACACGCTCCGCACCAACAATAGCCAATTTAGCGACGTCAGCGCGCAATGACTCGCGTGCCTGAGCAGCATCCTGAGCGATTTGTGCTTGAGCCGTCATCAAAATCTTTTCGGCCTCTGCTCTAGCTTTGTCTTGCGCTTCTTCTACAATCTGGGACGATCTTTTATTTGCCTGCTCTAACAGCTCCGTAACCTGACTTCGCGCTTGTTTCAGTTCGTCTTCGATCTGAGACTTAGCGCTTTCAAGATCACGAGCCGCTTTATCAGCAGCATCAAGACCTTCAGCGATCCTCTTCTGGCGTTCGGCCAGGGCGCCGGAAATTGGCGGCCACACATACTTCATACAGAAGATGACAAAGATCGTGAATGCAATCAGCTGCCCTATAAGGGTCAGGTTTAAATTCACTGTTATACCTCGCGGTCGGTTAATTCATCCAAAGGATGAGGACGTCTTAAACCTGTGCGACGAACGGGTTCGCGAACGTGAAGAACAGCGCGATACCAACACCGATCATCGTTACAGCGTCAAGAAGGCCTGCAACAATAAACATCTTCACCTGTAACATTGGAACCATTTCTGGCTGACGCGCAGCGCCTTCCAAGAACTTGCCTCCCAAGATACCAAACCCAATCGCGGTTCCGAGTGCACCCATACCGATCAGTAGCGCTACTGCTATCGCGGTCATTCCAACTACAGTTTCCATATTTACTCCAATACACGGATGTGAAAATTAAATCGTTAGTTTAGTGATGCTCGTGAGCCATCGAGAGATAGACAATCGTGAGCATCATGAAAATGAATGCCTGAAGCACAATCACGAGGATGTGGAAAATTGCCCAGGGAACGGACAAGAACCACTGCAAGTAGAATGGCAACAATGCAATCAAAATGAAAATCAGCTCGCCGGCGTAAAGGTTACCAAACAGCCGAAGAGCCAAAGAGATTGGTTTTGCAATCAGACCAACGCCTTCAAGCAAAAAGTTAAACGGGATCATCCACTTCCCGAAAGGTTGAAGCGTCAGTTCACCTACGAACCCGCTCACTCCTTTAATTTTGATCGAATAAATTACGATAAGTAAAAACACACCTATCGACATACCAAGCGTCGCGTTGACATCTGTGGTCGGCACGATTTTCATATAATCAACACCAGACACCATAAAAAGATAGGGAACCAAATCCACTGGAACCAAATCCATCAAGTTCATCAGGAAAATCCAGCAACAGATGGTCAATGCTAGTGGCGCGATGAGATTGCTTTTCCCATGAAAAGTTTCTTTCACTGATTTATCAACGAACTCAACCATCAGCTCGACAAAATTGAGGACGCCTGTCGGTACGCCTGCGTGTGCTGCCTTCGCACCAACACGGAATAACCAGCAAAACAGAATCCCGAGACCAACAGACCACGCCATTGTGTCTACATGAATTGCCACAAATCCCATCTCGGATGCTTCTTGCGCACCATGTGCGAAAGACCAACCATTCTCAGGGTGATAACCATATGTAAGATTTGTCAGGTGGTGCTGAATATACTCAGATGGTGTCGGATTTTGAAGCGCCATTACTGTTTCCAATCAATGTATTCATCTTCCTTTCAAGATCAATGGAAGACTCAATTGCCCAGCCAAGACCGTTATTACGAACCCAGCAAATACTGCAGCTGCTTGTAATGATTCGGCATTCAGCCAAACGATCGCAAAAAGTGCTGCAGTGATACTTAACTTAAGCCCTTCACCTACAAATAGGTTCCTGGCTATTGCCCGCGCATTACGGGCTCCGCGTTGCCAAAACACCCAAAAGCCAAAAAGGCTTTGTGGCATGATCGCAACACTACCACCCACTACCACACTCACTGCGTGTAATGGGCTAAAAACTATATAAGCGATGGCCGAACTACCCGCCGTCAATGCGGTTTGTATCAAAAAAACGATCACCACTGGGTGGGTTTTCAAGCTGATCGCCATCCATTTGTCGCGGGAGTATATGCAGTCCAATGTATCGGATCAATGACAATCATCAAAACTACGTCGAAGGTCGTGTATTCTAATCTTTGGCTTTTAGGCGCGCAACGATGCCGTCTAGGATATCTAGGGAACCATACTCAATTACGATATGCCCTTTCCCGCCACTTTTCGCTTTGATTTGAACAGTCGCACCAAGTCGATCAGAAAGCTTGCTTTCTAACCGACTGACATCCGGATCTTTCTCATCAGTTTTTGATGGCGTC
>WTIQ01000335.1 GCA_011525185.1 Paracoccaceae bacterium
CATATGATGTAGGCCAGAGGGATATCAGCATTTCAGTTATTCGGCTTGGAGCAGATGATTGGAATAAGATTATGGCGCCATTTCTTCAACAAAAGTTTGATACGGAATTTATTTCTTACGATGATCGAATGGTAGGCATCCATTCTAAATTTCTTGCCAAAAACAAGAAATCTACCCTGCGATTATTAAAAAGGAACAAAATCAAATTTAAATCTAATGAATTATTGGATATTATGGCGACGTCAGTATTCATCTATTTAGAAACAAAATTTGCACCCCTAAACAAAGAGTTGAAGTAAAAGATTTAACACGACACAGGAGGTATAAGATGGCAAAACTCTCGGTAAATGGAAGAGCATATTTCGTCGATGATGAACCTGATACTCCTTTGTTGTGGGTGTTACGTGAAGCACTCCAACTAACGGGCACCAAATTTGGGTGCGGCGGTGGCCACTGTGGCTGTTGTACGGTGCACATCAATGGTGAAGCGATGCGCTCTTGCCGAGTGCGGCTTGGAGACGTTGAAGGTGCTATAATAACAACGATTGAAGGACTAAGTGCAACCAGTGATCATCCCGTTCAAAAAGCGTGGGTTGAGCTCCAAGTACCTCAATGTGGTTACTGTCATTCTGGGCAGATAATGCAAGCCGCGGCATTTTTAACCGAAAATGTTAATCCTACCGACGACGAAATCGATGTCGCTATGCGTGGAAATTTATGCAGGTGCATGACCTATCTGAGAGTAAGGAAGGCTGTAAAATTAGCTGCAGAAATCAAATCAGGGGGTAAGTTATGATAGAACACAAACTATCCCGCAGGTCTTTTTTAGCGTTCTCGGGAGCCAGTATTGTTGGCGGAGCTTTGCCTAATCAAGTTGCCTCTAAGCAGATAACAGATTTGCTCAATCCAGCAAGTCCAATTATGTTGCCAGCGAATTTTTCACCTTCTTTGTGGTTCACAATGGAGTCCAATGGACGAACCAATGTCCACATCTTTAAAGCGGAGATAGGTCAACATGTAGGCACGGCATTGGCCCAAATTGTTGCTGAACAGCTTTGCTTGAATTGGACGCATGTTTCGATTGATTATCCCGAAATGGATCACAATACCTTTGGGAAATATGGAGGGCAAATAACTGGTGGAAGTTATAGCATCCATGAGATGTATGGAAAATTATCGAAACAAGCGGCATTCGCGAGACAACTCCTAATCGAAGCCGGTGCAGATTTGATGGGTTCGGAGTACGAAGACTGCCTCGCTGATCAAGGCCATGTGAAAGATACTTTATACGAAACGGAGATTAGTTACTCAGAAATTCTTTCAGAATTAGTGCTTGACTACGCTATAACTGCGGATGATTTGGCCGAAGCGATCGAAATTGATCGATCGAATTTTAAAATTATTGGTAAGCCCATCAAAGCTCTAGATATACCAGAAAAAACTAACGGTGCTGCTAGATTTGGAATTGATGCTTATGTACCTAACATGGTTTATGCCAAACTAGTGTTGCCACCAACACGATTTGGTTCCACGATAGATACTGTAGATCAAGATTCCGCAAAGGAGATGCCAGGTTTTTTAGCTGCGGTACCATTGAGTTTTCCTCCAGAGGCAAAAAGCCAAGGATTTATAACCGATGTTGTTGCGGTAGTAGCCGATAGCTTCCCGAATGCACTTAGAGCAGCCAAGGCCACAAATGTGAGTTGGAACACTGATCCCAAGTACTTGCTTTCCACGGGTGATTTATTTGAAAACGCAGAAAAACAAATGCTCAATGAAGACGGGAGTGATTTTTACAAGATAGGTGAATTTGATCGGGTAAATTCAAAAATTGAGCTGGAATCCACTTATAGAACTGGATTTGTTGCGCATTCACCAATGGAGCCAGCCAGTGCATTATGCCATTATATTGATGGTGAATTGCATGTATATGCTGGAGTACAAGGTGGTCCGCTTCTTCCGTTCATTTTATCACAATTTACTGGCTTATCGCCTGACAAAATCGTCGTTTACCCACATTTAATAGGTGGTGGTTTTGGAAAGAGATTTGAAGTTGAGCCGATAGTGATTTCTGCGATTTTGGCACTGAGCCTCAAAAAGCCTGTAAAAACCATTTTTACACGTGAGGACGAATTTTTATTGTCTCACCCAAGGAGTTTAGCGGTACAAAAGATTTCCGCAAAATCGACAGAAAACGGTGAAATTTCAGGCTTAAAGCACGAAATATGTTGCGGTTGGATAGCTTTTAATGACTTTGGACTTGTAAGTCCGCTTGAAAATGGCAGCCCGATTTCTACTTTGCCCGACGTGCAATTATTTAGCGCAACGGGGTCAGATAATTGGTATGATGTGCCAAATCAGAGTGTAAAAATGCACCGTAATAAGCAGATTGAGGAAATGACTGGCAATCGGGCTGTAAGAAGCGTTGCCAACAACTACACTATATTTGCCCTTGAGTCATTTATTGATGAATTTGCACATTTGAAAAGGGTCGATCCAGTTGATTTACGCTTGTCTATGTTAAAAGGTAGGCAAATGAATTCTGGTAAGAATGCGGAATCATTATTCCCAAAAGGAATTTCACCTTACGTGAATGTTAGCACAGGCGCTTACCAAAGTTCTATTGATGGTGGCAGGCGTCTCGCAAATGTTTTGAGA
>WTIQ01000374.1 GCA_011525185.1 Paracoccaceae bacterium
CATTGTATGTGTGTCAATTTTGTTATTTTTGAGTGATCGAATTTTTTGAAAATCCTTATTTTAATACATTGATTCAATGGGTTACCATATTCTTGAGGTAGCATTGCAAGTTAAATAAACATGCAACCTGTTGCACACAGTTTTGTTGGCGGTTGAAAATATTAGCGATAGCCTCTGACACAATTCTGAAAAATGGTGTTCATTATCCGCATTTTGAATGGCCGCAAGAGACGCACGTCATGCATCCTTCCATCATTTGTAAATCATATTGGCCACAGCTTGGACATGGCTTTTCAGAAGAGACGCTCGCCTGATTTGCAAGATAATCTTGCTTAAGGCCTGTGCCTTCACCCTCTAAAAAACCTGTTGCAATCATATGCGTTTCGATGACACCACCAATTGCAGCAAGAATAGAAGGGATGTATTTGCCCTTAATCCACGCACCTCCACGCGGGTCAAAAATTTGTTTCAATTCTTCTACGACGAAAGACACATCCCCGCCACGTCGGAAGACGGCTGAGATCATCCGCGTGAGCGCCAAGGTCCAAGCAAAGTGTTCCATGTTTTTGGAGTTAATAAAGACTTCGAATGGCCGACGTGATCCGTTCATAATAACATCGTTAATGGTTAGATAAATGGCATGCTCACTATCAGGCCACTTCAACTTGTATGTGCGTCCTTCTAAGGACTGCGGTCTGTCCAAGGGCTCTGACATGTAAATAACATCCGCGCCGCTATCGAGTTCTGGCGTATCCTCGCTTTGTTCAGATACACTTAGAACAGATCCCGTCACCGCGTTGGGACGGTATGTCGTGCATCCTTTGCACCCTTGTTCATACGCCTGCATATAGACATTTTTGAAAGCTTCAAAACTCATATCTTCAGGACAATTGATTGTCTTAGAAATGGAACTGTCGATCCACTTTTGGGCCGCGGCTTGCATTTTAACATGGTCTTCAGGGGCCAGAGTTTGCGCGTTGACGAAATATTCTGGTAACTCCGCATCTCCAAATTTGTCTCGCCACATCTGAACGGCATAATCAACAACTTCTTCCTCTGTGCGGGTTCCATCTTTTTGCAGCACTTTGCGCGAATAGGCATAAGCAAAGACAGGCTCAATACCAGAACTGACATTCCCGGCATAAAGGCTGATCGTCCCAGTGGGGGCGATTGAGGTCAAAAGCGCATTGCGAATTCCATGGGTCGCAATCGCATCGCGAACGTCCTCATCCATCATTTGCATTGTCCCAGAGGCAAGGAAAGCGTCAGCCTCAAAGAGAGGGAAGGCGCCCTTTTCTTTGGCAATATCGACTGAGGCAAGATAGGCATGTCGCGCAATAAGATGAAGCCATTTCTCAGTCAGGGCCGCCGCTTCGTCAGAGCCATAGCGCGATCCAACCATTAAGAGAGCATCAGCAAGCCCCGTGACGCCGAGCCCAATGCGGCGCTTATTCTGCGCTTCGCTTTCTTGCTCGGGAAGGGGAAAGCGGGAGGCATCCACAGTATTGTCCATCATTCTCACGGCAGTCCCGACGAGTTCAGCAAGCAGCGTCTCGTTCAGCGCTGCGCCCGCCTCAAAAGGCGTTTCGACCAAGCGGGCGAGATTTATCGATCCCAAAAGACAGGCACCATAGGGGGGCAGGGGTTGTTCACCGCAGGGATTCGTCGCCGCAATAGTTTCACAGTAATTGAGATTATTGGCCTTATTAATACGGTCAATGAAGATAACGCCAGGCTCTGCATAATCATACGTCGATTGCATGATTTTGTCCCAGAGCTCTTTGGCTGATACCGTTTTGTAGATCTGACCGTCAAAGACCAAATCCCAATCTTCCTCAGATTTTACCGCCTCCATAAACGGGTCTGTTACCAAAACCGAGACATTAAACATGCGCAGCCGCGCCGCATCTGATTTTGCCTCTATGAAATCCTCAATATCAGGGTGATCGCATCTTAGAGTGGCCATCATAGCCCCACGGCGTGATCCAGCACTCATTATCGTGCGGCACATGGCATCCCAAACGTCCATAAAGGACAAGGGGCCAGAGGCATCGGCGGCAACCCCGTGGACAGGTGCTCCTTTGGGGCGAATTGTGCTAAAGTCATAGCCTATTCCACCACCCTGCTGCATCGTAAGTGCGGCTTCTTTGAGCATGTCAAATATGCCGCCCATACTATCAGGGATGGTCCCCATCACAAAGCAGTTGAACAAAGTGACAGCGCGCCCTGTGCCCGCACCCGCTGTGATACGACCCGCGGGGAGAAATTTGAAATCGTCTAAGGCGTTGTAAAATCGTTTGGACCATAAGCTGGGGTCTTTTTCCACGCTTGCAAGGTCGTCTGCGATGCGCCTCCACGTGTCTTGAACTGTGGTGTCAACGATGGTTCCATCAGCCGTTTTCAGTCGATACTTCATATCCCAAATTTGCTGCGCAATGGGTGCTGTAAAACGATCCATACTGATAACCCCGTTTTGATTCTGACATAGAAAAGAATTGCATAAATATGGGTTTCATTGGGATGGGTCAACTTGTCTTGTTGGGATAATGATCTAAACTCACGCAAAACTTAGGGGACAATGGATGCCAAGCACCATACATTTGGTAAAGCTGAGCGTCGGCAGCGAAACTGTCGAAGATTTAAAGCGGTGGCAGGCG
>WTIQ01000393.1 GCA_011525185.1 Paracoccaceae bacterium
AGTGTAATTAGCCAAGTTAAAAAGGCATATTTAAATGTATTAAAGAACACTGTGTAAGTGACAGCAGAACTGAACAGAAACTCATAGTTATCAAATTGAAAATCGGGATAAATAGAATATTCCGTCGCCCCCCAAAAACTGACGATGAATATCATTATAATTGGAGCCACAAGGAATGAAGAAAGCACCACCGCAAGTGGGGCGGCTTGTATCCATGCAATGACCTGTTTGCTCATGCTTTTATCCAGATGTAGTCAGGAAAGGTGCGGGGGGATGCCCCCGCACACTGTATTTTAGGCCGCAATAAACTCATTCCATTTACGGACCATGTACTGGTTTTCTTCCATGACTGCATTCCAGCAGGCCACAGCTCCCATGCGATCATAGAAAGACCCACCATCACGAGTTTCGCCAGCGCCAGCAAGCTTATCGCCAAAGGGAGACGTAATATCTGCCGTACTCTCCTTACCTTCAAACCAGTAGCCCCATTCGTTCGCTGTCATGAAGTTCTTTGACGTTTCTGGAACCGCAGAATAGTAGCCCTGACGCATCAGGAAGCCCCCTACCCAACCAGATAAGTACCAGTTGATGTATTCATAAGCCGCATCTAACTCCATGCCAGACAGGCTAGCAGATAGTCCGATGCCACCACCCCATGACCGATAGCCTTCTTTTAGTGGCTGATAAACACAGGGGATACCGCGCGAACGGACTGCGGTAATTGCTGGAGACCACATGGACTGGATCACAACTTCACCTGAGGCCATCAGGTTTACGCTTTCGTCAAATGTTTTCCAGAAAGCACGGAATTGGCCATTTTTCTTGGCTTCTGTGAAGATTGCAATCGTTTTATCGATTTCTTCGCGCGTCATGTTGCCTTTATCGCCGTAAGTGACTTCACCCATGGCTTCGCACACCATCGCCATATCCATGATACCAATTGAAGATATGTCGAGAATAGACGCTTTGCCCTTAAATTCGGGATTGAGAAGCTCCGTCCATGATGAAATTGGCCGGCCTATAAGATCAGGGCGGATGCCAAGTGTGTCAGCATTGTAAATAGTCGGGATGAGTGTCATCCAGCCTGACTCATTATCAACAAATGATGTGCCATTTGGACCGTTCACAAAACCTACAGTATGCGGGGCTGTCCCTTGCGCAATGGTGCTGGTTGGCGTCAATTTACCATTACGGAAAATACCGACGATTTTATCATAATTTGCAATTTTAGTTGCATCCATGGCCTGTAAGTTTCCAGTTGGCCAAACCTTTTTAGCAACAAAATATTCGATATCCGCAATATCAAAGCTATCTGGCTGCGTAGCCGCACGCTGTGTGACACTGTCAGTATCAAGCGCTGTCATTTCCAAAGTGATCCCGAGATCCTCTTTGACTTTTGTCGCAACTTCATTAAGGTTGGACACCCCAGTACCAAATTGGCGCAAAGTGATATTTTTGCTTTCTTGTCCCCAAACCATCGGTGCAGGCAACGCCGTCGCCGCCAATGCCGCTCCGCCCGATTTCAAAATTGAGCGGCGGCTATAGCGAATTTTAGATATGGTAGTCATAAGTCATTCTCCTTTCGGTTAGATGGCGATAAAAGCTAGCAAACCTCGCATATAGAGCGGTCTGCCCAGTCAAACCCAATTAACTCGCCTAGCTCTTTGGGTGCATTTACAAAGTCTTCATCAGACAACAAAACAGTGATCTCCTGCTCTCCCGTGACTGAAGCTGTTAAAGCCACGTGTCGTCCTTGATATTCGATACCCGTCACATGGCCATCTATTCTGCCCTTGCCGGGGGATGTGATATCTACTGCATCTGAACGAAGTGCAATCTGACCGCCTGACGTCGAGAGCACATTGTGTCCGCCCATAAACCGCGCCACAAAGGCGGTTTTTGGCGTGTTATAGACATCCCTCGCTGGTCCTGCCTGTTCAATTTTTGCATTATTCATGACGATGATTTCATCAGCTAAGGCCAATGCTTCGTCTTGTCCGTGGGTCACGTGAATAAAACTAATCCCGAGCTCCCGTTGCAAACGCTTCAGTTCTGCTCGCATCCGTATCCGCAAAAAGGGGTCTAATGCAGACAAAGGCTCGTCCAAAAGGAGCACCTGTGGTCGTGTGATCAAGGCCCTCGCCAGAGCTACACGCTGCTGCTGCCCACCTGACAATTGATCAGGCTTACGCTCTGCATAGTTCGACATTTCGACCAACTCTAAAAGTTCATCGGCCCGTCTTGAGCGCTTCTTATATTCGACACCTGCCATACGAAGGCTGAACGCCACATTATCGCGCACGGACAAATGAGGAAACAACGCATAATTTTGAAACATCATAGCTGTACCGCGTTTTGCTGGCGGCAAATGCGACACATCACGACCAGACAACACAATAGAACCGTCCGTCACGTCCTCGTGCCCAGCGATCATTCGAAGGGTAGATGATTTTCCACACCCAGATGGACCCAATAAGCAAGCGTAAACACCGTGGCCAAAACGATACGATATTGTATCCACAGCGACCGTATCACCGTATTTTTTTGTAATAGACACAAGTTCTAATTCTGAAGAATTGTGCATGATTCCTCCGTGCGATTGTGCACGACAGTGACCAAATCGTTTAAATTTGTACAGAAAAAATT
>WTIQ01000329.1:0-6189 GCA_011525185.1 Paracoccaceae bacterium
GAGAAATACTTTTGATTGCCGATGAAGTGATTTGCGGATTTGGGCGCACAGGAAACTGGTTTGGCTCTCAAAGCCTGAATATTCGAGCTGATATCATGACGATCGCAAAAGGGTTGAGCTCGGGCTACCAGCCGATTGCCGGCTCGGTTGTGAGCGATCATGTGGCTGAGGTTTTGGGAGAAGCCGAATTTAATCATGGTTATACCTATTCGAGCCATCCCGTCGCCGCTGCGGTAGCGCGTGAAAATATCCGCATTCTTGAAGAAGAGGGCATCGTGAGCAGAGTTGGGGCGGAGACTGGGCCCTATCTTGCCACAAAATGGAAAACCCTTGCAGATCATCCCCTCGTCGGGGAAGCAAAATCATACGGGCTTTTGGGCTCAATTGCATTGACGCCTGATAAAAAGGCGCGGGCCGCTTTTGAAAATGTGGGGCATGCAGGGGTAATTTGTCGGGGCCATTGTTATGACTTGGGTCTCATCATGCGCGCCGTTGGGGACCGAATGGTCATCTCACCGCCTCTTATTATCACACATGCGGAAATTGATACGCTCATTGAGCGGGCCTCGATTGCCTTGGATCGGACCTATAAAGACTTGAAAGCCGAAGGTCTCGTTTAATTTGGAAAACGGATTAGGAAATTGGGAAGAACCCCATGTAGCCCTGAAATGAAGAGCATTTCAAAGTCCTTTGAATAACGTTGCTCCCATTTAGAAATGAGGGCCGCGACTGCCTGGGTAGGCGCGTGCGTGCGGTCACGGAGCCTTTGAGAATTTCCCGCAATATTCATATATTGCAATATGTTGAGACAGTGAACGCGCCTGCCGAGGGGGCAGGCAGGCGCGGGCCGGAGGTGCCGCTGGATGGTTTTTCTACCAATTTTTATTGTGCGAGCTCTCATTGATATGCGAAAAAAATGCTGCGATTTATCCTTTTCTAAAACGGGTTTTCTCTAATCCGCCGCCGCTTTCCTTCCCGTTTGTGCTGTCATTTCCGAATAGAGGGGACTCATTTCTTTGATAAGCTTGCGCAACATGGCGCGGGGGAAATCTTCATAGCCGTCGGCAATTTCAATAAAGGACATGGGCCCACTGACGATCTCGAGTTCATAAAATGCAAGCGGGTCTGGACGGTCCCCTTGGATCACCAACCCGTTGATCGTTGTGCCGCTTTGTCCCAACCTTTGGGTGACGGCGCGCACGGGCGATCCCTGATTTTTGACGCCGTCTCCCGAGACATCAATCACACGCCTCTTGCATAGGCTCTTAGGTTTTGAGAACAGATCATGTGCATGTAAAATGCCCTCCGCAGGAGCGGTCAAGTCGTAACGATAGGCGCGCTCCATGTCTTCAATCTCTTGAGCAAAAATCGTCACTGTATCGGGGCTGGTCAGGATGCTCCAAGGGATCATTTGCTTTTGCTGCTTGGGCCCACTCCACTGAGTGAGGGTGACGCGCATCCCTCCTTCCATATAGCGGATCAAATCAATTACCTCGGGATCGCGAAAGGCATCGGCCGTGCCATAGCGCATGAGATCAAATTCATAGCGATCAACCGAGCGAGACACATCCATTGCGATCACCAGCTCCAGCTCGCAGGCGAGCACCGCCGTGTGTGCCAAGCACCACACCCAAAACGCGGTCAGATAATTTCGAAAGAGGGGGGTGATCTATACTGCCTCCGCGTCAAAGTTCTCTCACTCACCCAAGAGACGTCTTTGCTTTTCCTTGAGCAAGTATTGTCGATAGTCCGAGCAACTATAAATTTCTCCGCACAGTTCCACAAGTCGAGCGACCGAGACGTCCTTTTCTATTAAAACGTCATAGTTTATCGCCAAAAATCCCTCTTTTGTGCGCCACACGGCCTCTGGGAAATAGGTTTCAACGTCTTGTGCCAAGAGGCCTTGCGCGGGATAGTCGCCATATCCCAAGCTGCGGGCCTCTTTCGTCCACCGCCAGGTTCGGACTGTCAAACCAGAGGGCAAAACCATACGATTGGCCACATAGGCGACCAGTCTTTCATCTGTGACATGTTCCACAGGTGGGTTTGCAGGGGGTGTCGTCTCTATTTCAAGGCTCGATTGCGCTTGGCATAGGGTTGGTAAAAGGATGCCGCAAAAGATCATCATGCGCAGGCTCATAGGTTGCCCACCTCTACAGGGTTTGCATTTTTCTCCTTGCTGGAAAGGGCGAAGACCACCACTGACATGAGAACAAGCGCTCCTCCGAGCATTTCATATGTGCTCATTGCTTGTCCGAGAAATATCCAAGGCCAAAGGGGACCTAACACGCTTTCGATCAAGACCAAGAGGCTCACTTCTGCGGCGGGTAAATACCCTGTGCCCCAGGTCACAAATGCAATTCCAATCCCAATCCCGAATGCTCCCATAATGAGGATGATGCTCAATTCTCTTGGGTCAATGCTGAGACTGAGGCCCAGTAGGCCCATCATCACAGCGCCGATTAAGATGCAGCAAAAGCCACCCACAAGCGTGCCGCCTAAAACATCGTCTTTGCCGCTGCGCCTAGCAATCACCAACATAAGCGCAAAGAAAAGGGCCGCAAGAAACGCCATGGCATTGCCAAAACTCTGTCCAAGGCTGAGGCCTGCTTGCACCATCAATCCGATTCCGATGGAGGCAAAGATCATGGCCACCCAAGTCACGGATTTAGGTCGCTCGCCAATCCAGAGCCATCCGATGATGGCCGCTAAAAATGGGCTTGCGGTCAGGATAAAGAGGGTGGAGGCTACCGATGTGTTAAGCATGGCAAAGATGTAAAAGGTAAAGGCAATCGAAAGCGTTATACCCATCCAAAGGTCGCTCCTATCCAAGCTTCGCAGCAGGGCAATTGGTCCGACACCGCGTCTTAGGCAACAGACAAGGGCGACGATGACACTAAGACTAAGCGAGCGGAAGAACAGGATTTGAAAGGCATGGGCCTGCTCAAGAAGTTTCATGTAAAGACCGACGGTACTCATGAAACTGCCCCCCAAGAGCACCAAGAGCATCGCTTTGGTGCGACTCATGATAGGGCACTCCTGTGCAAGAGGAGGGTGGCCTTATTCACCCAAAACCTCAATGATTGCCCGCGTAAGCTTAGCGATAATTTCGTCCGCCTCATTTTGTGTAAGGCAAAAGGGCGGGGCCAGTCCGATTATATCGCCCTCGGGCATAGCGCGTGCAATCACACCGTGTTTGAGCAGTTCCGCAGCGACCTTTGCTCCAACGCCTTGGGCAGGATCAAAGAAAAGACGTTGCCCCTTGTCTTCAACCAACTCGACCGCAAGCATCAGGCCCTCTCCGCGAATATCACCAACATTCTTATGGGCAAAGAGCGCCTCCCTCAGTCCAGATTTGAGGTACGCGCCTATCTCAGCAACATTTGCGATAAGGTTCAGTTCATCGATCAGGTTCAGGTTTGCAACGCCCGCAGCGGCTCCCAGCGGATGGGCCGCATAGGTCCAGCCATGACCGAAAGGTCCAAATTCATCGGTGCCCTGCTCCAAGACCTGCCAGAGCCGTTCACTGACGATCGAACCCGAAAGCGGCGCATAGGCCGAGGTCAAGCCTTTGGCAATTGTGATGAGGTCGGGTTTGAGGTCATAATGCATGCTGCCAAACATGCTTCCCAAGCGGCCAAATCCAGTGACGACTTCATCAGCAATGAGCAAAATGTCATGTCGTTCAAGCACAGATTGGATAGCGGCCCAATACCCCTTGGGCGGCGGAACCAACCCTCCTGTTCCTAATGCAGGTTCCCCAATAAAGGCGGCAATTGTCTCTGCACTTTCTTCTTCGATGAGAGTTTCTAGATCCTCTACACACTGCGCTACAAATTCGCTCTCACTTTGTTCGATCATTTCGCGGCGATAGTAATAAGGTGCTGTGGTGTGCAATATGCGATCGAGGGGCAGATCAAACTTGTCGTGGAACAGTTTGAGGCCAGTAAGAGATCCGTTGACCAATCCAGAGCCATGATAGCCGCGCCAACGTGAAATGATCTTTTTCTTTTCTGGTCTGCCAAGGATATTATTGTAATACCAAACAAGTTTGACGTTTGTCGTATTTGCATCCGAGCCGCCCAAGCCAAAATATACTTTGGACATATGATCTGGGGCACGCTCCAATACCATTTTAGAAAGGGTGATTGAGGCCTCTGTGCCATGCCCAACATAGGCATGATAATAGGCCAATTCATGGGCCTGTTTTGCTATCGCCTCGGCAATTTCGCTCCGCCCATAGCCCACATTCACGCAATAAAGTCCTGCAAAAGCATCAAGGAGCTTTGTGCCGTTGCGGTCTTGAATATGACAGCCCTGAGCGGTCTTAATGACACGCTGTTGTAACTCTCCGCGTGAAAACTGAGCCAAATGTGTGGACGGGTGAAAGAAATTTTCACGATCCCATTGTTCCAGTAAATCATTTTTGCGCATTTTTCGAAACCTTTGGAAATAGATGGTTAGACTGGTCCGATCACATCACCGCTGACCATGGCGCAATCGCCCATTTTTATCAATCCAGGCGCATGACGTGCGACAAGAATGCCACCCCGTTTGGCGCGGTAGCTGGACGGTGAGCGGCCCGAATGGGTGAGCGACCACACCCGCGCAACCTCTTGCCCCTTTTCAAGTGTTGCACCTAAATCAACCAGTGGTTCAAACAAACCGTCATCCTCTGCAAAGGTAAAACAATCGCTCTCTGGCATGTCAATTTCAGTGGAAGGCTCAATGATTAGCTCGGCATCTAAAATGCCAGCGTGCACCAAGACGTTGTGTGCCCCTTTTTTAGCGATCTTTATGGATTTTGCCGTGGCTGTCCCTCCGCCGCCAAGTTCTGTCGAGATAAAGGTTTTCCCCATATCTTCGGCGGCGGTGTCATAAAGGCCAGCACTTTCAATTTCGAGCTGAGTCATAGAATAGGGCGCGTTAAAGGCGTTGCGCATCGCAACACATTTGGCCTGTTGCTCTTTGTTCTCTAAAATATGCGAGGCGGCAAAGGGGATGAAATCAAGGGTGCGACCACCTGAATGGAAATCCAAAACATAATTGGCCTCTGGAAGAAGGTAGCGTTGAAAGTAGTCTGCAATTTTTTCTGTTACGCTCCCATCTGGTCGTCCTGGGAACAGGCGATTGAGATTGCCTTGATCAATCGGTGATGTGCGTGTGCCCGCAAGATAGGCAGGGTGATTAAAGCTAGGGACAACAATGACGCGTCCTGATATATCCTCTGGCTTTAGGGCCATCGCGAGGTTTTGAAGCGCAACTGGCCCTTCGTATTCGTCACCATGATTGGCTCCTGTCAAAAGCGCGGTTGGACCGTTCCCATTTTTCACCACAGTGACTGGGATCATTATCGAGCCCCATGCACTGTCATCGCGGCTATAGGGGAGCCTTAAAAACCCGTGGTGCTTCCCATCGGTTTCCAAATCTATTGTTGGACTAATAGAACTCTCTCGCATGTCTTAATCCTTCACGACGAGGCTTCGGGGCACATCGGCAAGACAGGTGTAACCGATCTCCGTGATTTGAATACTTTCGGTGATTTCAAACCCCCAGTTCTCCATCCAAAGGCCCGTCATAAAGTGAAAAGTCATATTGGGCTTTAATTCGCTCATATCTCCCGCGCGCAGAGACATGGTGCGCTCGCCCCAGTCAGGGGGATAGCTGGCCCCGATGGAATAGCCCGTTCGACTGTCTTTCTCGATCCCGTATTTTTTGAGAACTGTGAAAAAAGCTTTTGCAATATCTTCACATCGATTGCCAGGTTTTGCCTGCTCTAGGCCAGCCTCCATTCCCTCTAGGACTGCTTTTTCTGCGTTAAGAAAGGTCTCAGTTGGCTTGCCGAGAAAGAGGGTGCGCGACAGGGGACAGTGATAGCGATGCACGACGCCTGCGATCTCAAAAAATGTTCCTTCACCCGATTTTAGGGGCGTATCGTTCCACGTAAGGTGGGGAGCAGAGGCTTCTGCGCCAGAGGGGAGCAAGGGCACAAGCGCAGGATAATCCCCACCTGTCCCAATTTCAGGGTCATATCGCAGGCTTGCATCGTAAATCTCTGCAACAAGATCTGACTTGCGCATGCCAACTTCTGTTTTCTCACGGATGCGTTCATGCATTTTGGAAACGATTTTGCCAGCCTGTCGCATATAGCCCAGCTCAGCCTCTGATTTGACAGCTCTTTGCCAATTC
>WTIQ01000329.1:6289-10183 GCA_011525185.1 Paracoccaceae bacterium
AGCCTGTCGCATATAGCCCAGCTCAGCCTCTGATTTGACAGCTCTTTGCCAATTCACCAAACCTGTTGCATCATGAAAAGTCGCATTAGGGAGATGTGTGTTGAGGGCTTGAAAGGCAGCGGCCGAAAACCAATAATTATCCATTTCAACACCAATGTTAAGGCCATCAAGACGCCTATCCTTGAGCTGGGCAGAAAGATAGTCCATCGGATGACGCTCGGTTGATTGGACATAATGATCGGGATAGCCAATTAATTTCTCGGGGGCCATAAAGGCGGTTTTTAAGGCTCCGTTTCTGTCCTGACCGCGCCCGTACCAAATCGGTTCACCCTCTAATGTTAGCACCACGCATTGATGGACATAAAACGACCATCCATCATAGCCTGTCAGCCAGTTCATATTGCTCGGGTCGGACACGATCAAAAGCTCAAGGCCCTTTTGCTGCATGGCCTCTCTGGTTTTCGCAATGCGATCCGCGAACTCGGTATTTGTGAAATAAAGTGTGGCGTCGTTCACTGATTAGCTCCTGAAAGATGTTCCTGCGTCCTGTTCTAAAGCCCGTTGCCGCGCCAGTGTTGCGATGACCGTATCCTGTAGGCCTGTTCCAGTTAAGTCAGCGATTGTGATGTCTTGATCTGTCACCCGGCCTTGGGCTTTTCTTGAAATGATAGCACCCAACTCCGCAAAAGATGTGTCATTTGCGACGAGGCCTTCGTTTATGGCGTGGTGTAATTCGCCCAAGAGAGCGGTTTGTGATTGACGATCCGGAACATAGCAATCGGCTCTTGTCAAACAGGCGGCTGCAAGCTCGCGTTTGTGATGCTGGTCTGATCCCATCGCTGTAATATGCTGGCCCGCTTGTAGCCAATCTGCCTCTATCAATGACGTGGTGGACGGTGTCGTGGTAACAACAATATCTGAGGCTCTTACCGCTGTTTCTCGATCTTGGTTCACGTTAATAGCGAGACCGAGCTCTTGGGAGAGCTCCGCCGCGCGAGCTTTCGCTTTGTTCAGATCCCGTGCCCAGAGGTCGACTTGCTTGATCTCCCGCACAAGACAAAGCGCTTTTAACTGTAATCTCGCCTGAGCGCCCGCTCCTATGACGCACACTCGTTCAGCATCCTTACGTGAGAGGTGACGTGCCGCCACGGCGCCTGCTGCTGCGGTGCGAATATCCGTCAGATAGCCATTATCCAAAAGGAGCGCCTCAAGCTGTCCAGTCTGAGCGGCAAACAACACCATCAAACCAGACGTGCTGGGCAGTCCTAATTTTGGGTTATCAAAAAACCCAGGGGACATTTTAACGGCAAAAGAGGCAAAACCAGGCACATAGGCCGTTTTGACGTCAATCTCGCCATTGAACTCCTCTATCGCCATCGAAAGGATAGGCGGCATCACGACGCTGCCCTCTGCCATGACAGAAAACCCCCTTTCAATCTCATCAATGATAGCCAAATCAAGCGGCACGAGGCGTCGCAATTCGGTTTCGTTTAGGATCGTAATATTTGGCATTATAAAGCCCCCTAAGATGAGGTCATATCTGGTGGATTCCCCGAGATGATGTCGTGATGCAATTGCATATCAAGGTTAGCGCCCGTCAATAATGCGACCGTCAGCCCCCGCGCCTTTACTTTGCCTGAACGCAGAGCCGCTAAACAGACCGAGCCGCTGCCCTCAATAATCTGTTTTTCGCTCCAATAGGCATAGGAAATAGCGTCGGCAATCTCCGCTTCACTCACCAGTATAATTTCTTTGACGAGAGAGGAGGTCATCTTGAAGGTATGGGCATTATCAAGACCAATGCCCCCGCCCAAAGAGTCGGCTAAAGTTGGCAGCTCTTTCACCAAAACGGGGTGTCCCGCATTGAGACTTGCATGCATAGCAGCGCCTCTTTCCATCGTTACGCCGATGATATCGATGTTAGGATTGAGAGATTTCAGGGCCAGCGCAACGCCAGAGACCAGCCCGCCACCAGAGACAGGCACCAACACGGTGTGGATGTCGCTCAAGGCGTCAAAAAGCTCGAGCCCAATCGTTCCTTGTCCAGCAATGATGGCGGGATGATCGAAGGGGGGAAGCATGGTCATGCCTTGACGCACAAGCGCATCGACTTCGCTTTGGGCATCATCTTGCGACGCGCCAACGATCCGCACCTCTGCGCCGAGTTGTTTGATACTCTCAACTTTATTTTTTGGCACCAGAGAGGACATACAGATAATGCAGCGTACTCCATTTTGGCGGGCTGCATAGGCGAGACCACGGCCATGATTGCCCGTCGAGACGCCCACAACACCGTTGCCCCTTTGCTCTGGCGTGAGTCCCAAAATCGCGTTGGTTGCGCCGCGCAGTTTAAAGCTTCCAGTTTTTTGCAAGTGTTCAAGTTTTAGCCAAATATCCTGACTTTGCTCTTGGCTTAGCTCTTGCGAGTGAATGAGGGGTGTTCTGATTGTATGCTGTGCAATCCGATCTTGTGCGGCTTCAATGTCTTCAAGCCTCACAGCGTAGTCCAATGCCATCACGGATCACCTGCAGGGCAGGGCATATCGAAAAGCTGTCCCCATTTTTGTGCGGAAATTCTAAGATCAGCATGCCCCGCCATTTCCCAGATGCAGGCCTGATTAGAGGTCACAACGGGCTTGCCCGTGAGACGCTCAAGGTCTTTGACTACATCCACGGCTTGCAACGCAGTGCAGGAGAGAAAAAACGCTTCACTTGCCTCAGTATCCGTTGCAAGCGCCGCCTCAAGAATAGTCTTATGATCAAGCCGTGCCATATCGCCATCATCTTCAAGGCCAAAGCAATGGAATTGCTCGATCGTAAGCCCGTTTTTCTCAAAATAGGCTTTAAAGGGGGCGCTTGTTTCTTCAAGATAGGGGGTAAGAACAGAAACACGGGATACGCTAAGAGCGCGAAAGGCTTTCATGGCAGCCCCGCTTGGGGTCACGAGAGGCACGCCTGGCCGTACAGTATGCACAGAGGCTTCGATGTTTTCGTCTCCCATAACGACAGAGGCGGCAGTACAGGCATAACAAATCGCACTGAGAGGATGCCCTGGCAGGATTAAATCCGCTGCTTTTGCAATATCTGGACCCATTTTGCGCAGATTTTCTGGGGTTGTAGGATTTGCAAAAGCAACGCGGCTCACATAAAGCCCCGCCTGCTCATATGGTAAAAGGCGCGCAAAATCCCGTTCACAGGTCAAATCCGTTGCCAGCGCAATGAGGCCCAATAATTTGCGGTGATTAGGACCATCAAACGAAGGTGTGACATTCGTTGTCCTGATACGCATCTCCATTTTTGCCTCAGCCAGGGCTCATGCCACGTAGTCTCTCCGAGCGACGACGCAAAAGCTCAACCACGGTCAAAAGCGCAATAGACATCAACACGAGGATGGTTGCAGCGGCAAGAATGGTTGGTGAGATTTCCTGTCGAATGCCAGCCCACATTTGCCGCGGTAGCGTGAGCTGTTCCGCGCCAGCAAGAAAGATGACGACCACAACTTCATCAAAGGAGGTGATAAAGGCAAATAAGGCACCTGAAATCACACCAGGTAGAATAAGCGGCATCTGAATTTTGAAAAAGGTTCGTACAGGTCCTGCCCCAAGATTGGCCGCAGCTCGGGTGAGGCTATCGTCAAAGCCAACCAAGGTTGCTGTGACCGTAATAACAACAAAGGGCATCCCTAAAATAGCATGTGCCAAGATCAGCCCCGTGTGAGAGGCCACCAGATCAAATCGCGTTCCAAAGATCGTGACCGAGAACAAAGCAAAGCCAGCGGCTGTGATAATCAATGGAACAATCATCGGAGAGATCAGTAAAGCCATAAATAGTTTACGCCCCGGGATATGCGCGCGGCTTAACCCTAGTGCGGCCAGAGTACCAAGAATGGTCGAG
>WTIQ01000290.1 GCA_011525185.1 Paracoccaceae bacterium
TCGATCACCCGAACATGACATCAAAAACTGACAGATAGCCAACGTCGGGTCAATTCCTAAATTTTGGCTTTGAACAATTAACGCTCTACTCCACCCAGCGCGAAGACGTTGAAATGCCCAATTACTTTACCTTGCGATGCAAAGCACTTCGCTAAATGCCAACAAATTGCGCAGTTTTGCTTATGTTTCCTGAATAGCGTTTGATTTGCCCGGTCAAATACTCTCGCTCGAAACTCTCGCGAGCTTCACGTAACGGCATTGTTGAGTAATTGGAAAAGACAGGTTGCGATGGTTGCAATGCTTGTGAAGGGGTCGTGTCTGTCGGGACATCCGCTTTTGTAATGCGTCCGCCTCCATCGTTCAAGATCAGTAAACGTTCCACAAAGTTCCGTAATTGGTAGATATTTCGCGGCCAAGACAAGGTTTGAATAACTGTCATGGCGTCCTCTTCCAATTCGCATTTCGCGTAGCCTTCTTGCGCGTGAAATTGATCAATAAAGTAAGTCACGAGCTCTGGTATATCTTCGCTACGTTCCTCTAGAGATGGCACCTCAATTGGAACAACATTCAAACGGGAAAACAGGTCTTCTCTAAACTTACGCGCCAAAATTGCTTGGCTCAAATCTTGATTTGTTGAAGAAATAATACGCACATCCACAGGAACAGCAGCCTTGCCGCCCTCTCTGACGATTTTTTGCTCTACCAATAATTTAAGAAGTTTTTGCTGGCAGCTCAGAGGCAACCCGCCTACATCTTCGAGATATACGATACCGCGCTCTGTTTCTTCTAAGATGCCTAAATTAACAGTCCCGTTCTCTAATTCACGTCCAAAGAGGGCCTCGGCGATCTCATCTTCTGGACGCAAAGAGCAGCTGAACGTGGCAAAGGGCCTGTTTGCACGCAGAGACTGTGCGTGAATGTAGCGCGCACAGGCTTCTCGTCCTGATCCAAAGGCGCCTGACAACATCACCCGCCCATTTGATTTCGCAACCTTGTCCAATTGAAGCTTTAAAAGCTTGAGGTTGGCCGAAGTTCCCACAAGCTCGAAAGACGGTCCATCTTTTTGCTTTAGCCTTGTGTTCTCGTGGCGTAAGGTCGACGCTTCAAACGCGCGCTTGATCACTACAAGCAAATGGTCGATATTAAAGGGCTTTTCGATAAAATCATAGGCGCCTTGCTTGATCGCTACAACTGCAATTTCAATATTTCCATGACCTGAAATTATGACAACAGGGATTGCGGGGTACTCTGCTTTAACCTTTTTTAGTATATCAATCCCATCAATATCACTGTCTTTCAGCCAAATATCGAGAATTAATAAACTCGGGGGCTGCTCTGAAATCGCATCAAGACAGGCTTGTGCAGTCCCTACTCTACGGGTCTGAAATCCTTCATCCTCTAAAATATCTCCAATTAATTCGCGAATGTCCAATTCGTCATCAACTATCAGAATATCAGCCATTCAATGGGTTTCCTTCTGTTCCCTGAGGGCGTCTTTTTTATGCGGTTGCTCATCAAGCGGCAGACGAATAGTTGCCTTTGCGCCTTGGTGAGCCCCCTCTTCAAATGGGTCCGCATGGGAGAGGGTTAGCGTCCCGCCATGTTCATCAATAATTTTACGTACAATGGCTAACCCTAATCCTGTTCCTTTATCGCGAGTTGTTACATATGGTTCAAATAAGCGTGCAACATCCTGGGGGAGCCCGATGCCATTGTCTTGAATAGTCAGCCACAATACCTGATCTTCAAGTGTCACATCCATCTGCACATGACCACTAAATTCGCCAACTTTTGCTTTGCGAGACGTAATTGCCTCTCCTGCATTCTTGAGCAAATTTGTTAACGCTTGAGAGATCATGGTCGCATCAACATGCGCCATAATATTGTCAATGCTGACAGAGAGGTCAAAGCGAATATCAGGCTGGCCCGCCTCTTGTAACGTTACCGCTGACTGGACCAGTGTGCTAATGTTTTCTTCGCGCTTTTCTGGCTCTGGCATGCGGGCAAATTTAGAAAATTCGTCAACAATTTTACGAATATCTCCAGTTTGTCTGACAATGACTTCTGTCATTTTTTCAAGTTCCATGCCGTCATTCGCCAATTTAGGGGAAAATTTGCGTTTTATGCGCTCGGCAGACAATTGAATGGGGGTCAGAGGATTTTTCACCTCATGGGCAATACGACGGGCGACGTCTCCCCATGCGGCGGCGCGCTGAGCTGCAACCAAATCCGTGATGTCATCAAAGGCGATCACATAGCCTTCTGCCACATCATTTTCATTTTTACGCCGCGCAATCCGCACCAACAAGTTTTCCATCCGTCCCCGTCGCACCACTTTTACCGCATCCTGTATTGTTTCGGTTTTTGTGTCTAAAAATCGCTCAAACAAGGGGAAAAATTCGGGAACAGCAACGGAAAGTGGCACATTTTCAACAATCGTGTTGCCGCCCAGCAGCCGTTGCGCTGAATTGTTTACAAAAGAAACGTGTCCCTCTGTATCTAAACCCAACACGCCAGATGTGACTGAGCTTAGCACCGAGTCAAATAACCTGCGACGCTCATCACTGAGCTTGGTGCTCTCAATCAGCGAGTCTCTTTGAACTTGAAGTTGCTCCGTCATCACATTGAAATAACGCGATAATTGGGATATTTCATCGTTACCTTTTTCTTCGATAACACGGGTATCTAACGCGCCCTCGCCAACAAGCTGCGCCGCGCCTGCCAACCTGCCAATTGGGCGCGACAGACGCTCGGCCACGAAAAGAGCGGCAAAAATAGAGGCAAAAATCAATAATATTGCGAAGCTAAGATAAATAATACCAAAGCGAAACAAAGACTGGCCCCGTTCCGATTCAAGTTGCTGATACAGACGCGCCTCTTGCTTCGTTTCGTCCAAAAGCGCAAACAGATTGCCATCGATCTCTCGTGACACCAGTAAAAAGTCATTTGAAAAGGAATCAAGGTTTATCAGTACGCGTAATTCATTATTCAAAATGTCTTTGATCAGCACAGGACCTTCATAAGCCCGTTCAATCTCTTGCGCAGTGGGCTGCTCGTAGTCAAACAAGTAAGAGCGATAGCCCCTTAACTTTAAATCTCCCTTATTATCAATAATATAAGCTTCCCTTAAGCCGCGTTGTATCGATTGTTGCAGCTCACTGAGCTTTCGGCGTAAGGCTTGTGAGTCAGTGACGTCTTGGCGGCGATAGGCATTGAGAGCAGTAGAAAAACTCTCTGCATCTTCTAGGATTGCTTGCGTCTGCTCTTGTTCATAGGCCTGAGCGGCTGCAAGCGAGTCTGAAATAACGCCTTGCACGCGGCCTGAAAACCAAGCTTCAAACCCGAGATTGATCGAGAACAGCGCAAAAATCGCAACAACCGCGGTCGGCAAAAGCGACATTGCGGCAAAAATGCTCGCAAGGCGCAGGTGAAGGTGCGAGCCCGCTGACTTCTTGCGGCGTTGCGTTACGATTGCAAGAATGCGCTGAAACACCAAAGCCGATAAGGTTATAAGATAAACGAAATCGGCCAAAAGCACGATGCGGAGCCAGAAATTATTCCGCTCTTGGACCCGATCAAATATCTCAAGATTTGTATAGGTCACATAGGCAAGGATCGGGGCCAATAAAATCAGCCCCCAATTCATCCAATTTACGAGCTTCTTTTGTCGTCTAAGCTTTTCCAAGCGTGTCAAGCTGAGGTGCGATGGCATATGGAGGGCCTCTTACCTAACCGTAGGAAATAAAACGCAAATTAAACTTGGCATCAGGATAAAACTTTTCTGCGTTTTACGTCTATGTCAAGTTCAGAGATTTTTTTTCGAAGTGTATTTCGATTTATGCCAAGCAGATCAGCACATTTGGCCTGATTACCTCTGGTCTCAGCCAGTGCAATCTCGACCAATGGTTTTTCAACCTCATGCAGTATTCTTTGATACAACCCGCTTGGGGGTAAAACATCACCATGGAGGTCAAAGTAGCGTTTAAGGTGGCGCTCCACGTCCCAAGCCAATTTATCAGATTTTGGGTTTGAGCGAATTAACTCTGCCGCGGGCTGATCTCGTAAAATACCTGCAACATCATTTGCTTCAATACGCCGATCTTGTGCCAAAAGGCCCAAGCGGTTCACGGTGTTTTCAAGTTGTCGCACATTGCCTGGCCAACTGTATTTTCGCATGAGCGCAGAGGCCTCTTCTGTTATATCGATCCTAAACGCCCCGTCGCGATCTCCCTTCGTCAGAAAATGCTGTGCCAAAGGCAGGATATCATCAACCCGTTCTCTCAATGAAGGAAGGCTAATAGAGCCACCCGCGAGACGGTAATAGAGATCATTGCGCAAGTCACCTCGATCAAGATAACTGCTTGGATCCTCTTGAAGCGTTGCCATAAAACGTGGTGATTGATCCGTCACAAGATCGATCATCCGTACAATACGGCCCTGACATTCGCTCGAAAAATCGCTCACATGCTCAAAAAGGACAGTGCCTCCTTTTGCTCGACTGATAATTTGAGCTGGACCATCGATAGAGGTGAGCTCGCTTTCGCTGACGGTTACAAAAGGTAAAGCTCTGCGGTCAGAGTTATTGTGCAGAATACGGCAAATCAGCGATTTGCCAGTCCCACTTTCTCCATGGATCAAAATTGGCAAATCTGAATGAATAAGACGGGCAACGTCACGATAGAGCACTTGCATGACAGGCGTGTCACCCACCAAAGGCAAGTCATGGCTCTCTTCGCCTTGAGGCAACATTTGCTGTTCTGATTGCACTCTTGGCCTTTTCAATTCAAGCGCTTTCGCACAGCGCTTCATCAAGTCAGGCAAATCGAATGGTTTGGGGAGATAATCAAAAGCGTTTGCTTCGGTCGCTTGTATTGCAGTCATAATCGTATTTTGTGCGGAGATCACGATCACAGGCAGCTCAGGTCGATCTTGCGCAATTTTTGGAAGCATTTCCAAGCCGTTTCCATCTGGCATCATGACATCTGTAATCACCGCGTCCCCTTTACCCTCTGCCACCCATCGCATGAGCGTGGTTAAGCTTGACGTGGCATGAACGCGACATCCTGAGCGCGTGAGCGCTTGGGTCAGAACTTTGCGAATTGTTTTGTCATCATCTGCAACAAGAACTGTACCGTCCATAATTCCCTCACTGTTTTATTGTTTTGGGTGCGCGTGGCAGCGATATGCGAAACACGGTTTGACCTGGACGCGACGTCACCGCGATCCAACCGTTATGATCAGAAATAAACTTGCTCACCAGCGCAAGGCCAAGCCCCTTCCCGTTGTCTCGACCAGAGACAAAGGGCTCAAAGATATCCGATTGCAGCTCTTGGGAGATGCCAGAGCCATTATCGGAGATTTCTATTTGCAAGGGCAGCGATAGCCCGTTGCCATCAGCACGGCGCATGTTGAACGACAGCTCAAAAAATGTCCGCAATGTAATTTCGCCATCTTTGCCCTCGCAGGCTTCGACTGCATTTTTGATCAGATTTAAGAAGACTTGCAAAAGCTGATCTGCGTCTCCCCAAGCGGGGGGCAACGATGGATCAAAATCCTCAACAAAGCGAATATGCGCCCCATATCCAAGTTGAGCCGAACGACGTGCTCTGTCTAGAACATCATGAATATTGATCTCTTGCACCTCTGGAGGACGCAAATTCCCAAACTGCTCCACCTGCTCCAAAAGTGTGAGAATGCGTCGCGTTTCTTCAACGATCAAATCTGTCAGCTCAATATCTTTACCAGACAATCCCATCGAGAGTAACTGTGCTGCGCCCGTAATACCTGCCAGCGGGTTTTTGATCTCATGGGCAAGCATTTCGGCCATACCAATAGCCGATTTGGCTGATGATTTTACAGTCTGGCTTCGGATCAATTTGTCAGCAAGATATCGCGGTTCAATCAAAAAGATCATGTGCTGATCTTCGCCAGTAAATGGCGCAACTTTAATATTGCAATTTAGCCGTTCTTCATCGGACACCGTGACGCTGACATCATTGACGAATAGCTCAGACCTTTGCTGCTGCGCGACGGAAAAGCTCTCCTCGACCCGCTTTTCGACCAAAATACTGTGCCAGAGATATTGCCCGATCATGGATTTGCTTGACGCGTTGACAAATCCCTCTGCCGACGGATTGAGCGATAAAATACGCACATTTTGATCGACCAGAAAGGCAGGCATAGGCAGAGAGGCCCATAGGGTATCCGCAGACATGTTCACGCGGCTTCTCGGTACGTATCAAAGGCATAAGGCATGAGGGCTTCAACCTGCGTGGTCTCCTCACATGTCAGCAGTTCACGACGCAGCTCTTTTGGTGTTTTAGCGGTGTCCATATACCATCCAAGATGCTTTCGTGCGACGCGCTGGCCCAATTCAGCTCCATAAAAAGACAGCATGTCTTGATAATGTTCTCTCACCAGTGATGATAGATCCACAGGCAGATCCAAACTCGTTTCTACGGTGGCACTCAACTCAGTACGGATATCCCGCAAGAGCCAAGGTTGCCCGCGCACGGCCCGACCAACCATCACCCCATCGGCTTTTGCCGCAGAAATCGCGCGCTGCGCCGTGCAGGTATTTTGAATGTCACCGTTTACAATCACGGGAATAGACACAACTTGTTTGACCTTGGCCACAGCGTTCCAATTTGCCTCCCCTTTGTAGAATTGACAGCGCGTCCGGCCATGAATTGTGATCATCTTAATACCCGCGGCTTCGGCGCGCGCCGCAAGCTCTGGAGCATTATGACAGCTCTCATCCCAGCCCAACCGCGTCTTTAACGTCACAGGCACAGACACCGACGTGAGCACTGCTTCAATCATGCGCATGGCATGATCAAGGTCTCGCAAAAGCGCAGAGCCAGAGTATCCTGTCACCACTTTCTTAGCGGGGCAGCCCATATTTATATCAATTATGGAGGCGCCATTGTCCTCCGCCATTCGTGCAGCTTCCGCCATCCAATAGGGTTCGCGCCCTGCCAATTGAACAGCCGTCTTTTGATCTCCATAGCCGAGTTCCGCTTTCGCTCTCGTGCCAGCTCGATCTGTTAACAAATCTTGGCTTGCGATCATTTCACTGATCACAAGATCGACACCAAAGCGAGCTACGAGCGAACGAAAAGGTCGATCCGTGATCCCAGCCATCGGAGCGAGAATGACGGGTACACCCGTACCCGTTTTTGCCATAAAGTCGAAGTTTCCCATGCTGTTTTCTACGCAATTCATTCGGGTCATTCAAGAAAACATGCTGAAAATGATAGCGTTGCGCAAGAAATCGCACAAAAATTAATCATACCAATCAAGATTGTGATTGCGGCCCATCTTAAGTACAGTGAGAAAAAGAAAACGTGAAAGATTAGAAATGAAGATTGCAGCACTTCTTGTTGCAGCGGGACGAGGCAGACGGGCTGGTGGTGATACGCCCAAACAGTGGCGCAGCGTGGGCGGTAAGCGCGTGATCGAGCATACCGTTGAGCGTTTTCAGTCACATCCGCTTATTTCCTCTGTTCTTGTGGTGATACACCGTGATGATCATGGTCGATATGATCTCGGGCTTCCCTTTGCTTTTGGGGGAGAGACCCGTCAAGCTTCTGTGCAAAATGGATTATTGGCTCTGGCCGAGCAGCGCCCTGATCTGGTGCTGATCCACGATGTTGCGCGCGCGGCTGTACCCGAAGAGGTCATCACGCGGGTGATTGCAGCGCTACACAATCATGAGGGTGCTGCCCCCGCGCTTGCTTTAACTGATGCGCTATGGGTGGGTCACGAAGGTCAGGTGACAGGCGCTCATCCGCGAGACGGATTATTTAGAGCCCAAACGCCGCAGGGCTTTCACTATGACAAAATTTGCAAAGCACATCAAAACGGCGACAAAAATGCACCTGATGATGTCAGTCTTGCCATAGCGGCAGGTTTAAATGTTGCCATTGTTGAAGGCAGTGAAGATAACTTTAAGATCACCCATCCCGACGATTTTAAACGGATGGAAAAACGTATAAAGAATGAGTTTTGAAATGGATGTAAGATTAGGCCACGGATATGATGTGCACGCCTTTGAAGATGGCGACCACGTCATTTTGTGTGGTGTGAAAATTCCTCATACACATGCTCTGCGGGGGCATTCTGATGCTGATGTGGGCCTTCATGCCATTACAGACGCTATTTATGGCGCTCTGTGTGATGGGGACATAGGTAGACATTTCCCCCCGTCTGATCCGCAGTGGAAAGGTGCTGCTAGTGATATTTTCCTCAAGCACGCTGTCGCGCTTGCCACGTCGCGTGGGTTTCGCATCTCCAATGTGGATTGTACGCTGATTTGTGAAATGCCCAAGATGTACCCTCATTGGGAGCGCATGCAAAGCGCGGTTGCTGACATCACCGAAATTCCAAAGGACCGCATAAGTATCAAGGCGACGACCAGCGAAGAACTTGGCTTCACTGGGCGCAAAGAGGGCATTGCAGCCATTGCAACCGCCTGTTTGATTGCCTCATGATCCGTCTCCTTGTCACTATATGTGGTGTTGGCCATATAAAGCCAGCCTCTGGAACATGGGGTTCGCTTGCCGCTTTGCCCCTATTTTACGTGATCTTTTCCATAAGCGGTTTGTTTGGGATCATCCTAAGCCTCATTGCGATTTTGCTCCTTGGTTGGTTCGGGATTGAACGGTATTCGCAAGAGACAGAAAGCCATGACGCCTCTGAGATTGTGATTGATGAAGTTTTTGGCCAATTTATCGCGCTTTTGCCTGTGGCCATTGGCGCCGTGCAGACTGGCGTTCCCATAACAGCGCTCTATCCTGGCTGGATTGCAGCCTTTATCCTGTTTCGCGTCTTTGACATCCTTAAGCCTGGCCCCATTGGGACTATCGACAAAAAAGGGACCGCTTTAAGCGTTATGCTGGATGATGCTCTTGCAGGGGTCTTTGCCGCCTTCGGGGTTTTGCTCTTGGCAGGAGTAGCTCATGGATTTGCCTGAGTTACAAAACATCATTTTAGCAGAAGCGAAACGGTCAAAAACACTCATCTCAACCGCTGAAAGCTGCACGGGTGGGCTGATCGCGGGCGCTTTAACCGAATTGCCGGGGTCTTCGGCCATTTTTGATCGCGGCTTTGTGACCTACAGCAATGAGGCAAAACAAGACTTGCTTGGGGTTACATCAGAGACTCTCGACCGTTTTGGGGCTGTTTCTGTTGAAACGGCAGTTCAGATGGCCTCGGGCGCGCTTTTACACTCAGCTTCAACCCTTAGTCTTTCGGTCACAGGCATTGCTGGACCGGGGGGCTCAGATTTCAAACCAGAGGGCCGTGTTTGCTTTGCGCTTGCCCAGCAAAACGCAGAGACCGTGAGTTGGCAAATTGAGTTTGGCGCGATTGGTCGCCATGCGGTGCGTCACAACAGTGTTTTACATGCGCTGACTTTGATCCACGACGCTCTCAAAGACCATTAGCGCCCAAAATAAAGTCAAAGCACTCTGAGATTTGCCTAATTTTTAATCAATTGTAAAATTCTAAACCTACTATACAGCGCAACTCTCGCACTTTTGATCAGAACCCGTCATGGGGCCAAGACTTTGTTGAGGAGAGTAAAGAATGAATGGAGCAGACACTGCTTGGATTATGGTTGCCACGGCCCTTGTCCTATTTATGACGCTACCGGGGCTTGCGCTGTTTTATGGGGGGTTGGTGCGTGCCAGAAACGTTTTGAGCGTGTTTATGCATTGTTATGCGATTGCCTGTTTGATGAGTGTCTTATGGTTTGCGCTTGGTTATTCTATCGCCTTTGGCAATGGATCTTCTGGCCTTTGGGGCGGATTTGACAAGGCTTTTTTAGCAGGAGTGAGCAGCGAAAGTCTCTCTGGTACATTGCCAGAAGTTCTGTTCTTTGCGTTTCAAATGACCTTTGCCATCATTACCCCTGCCCTTATCGTTGGCGCCTATGTGGAGCGGGTCAATTTCGCCTTTGTCCTCACCTTTTCTTCGCTTTGGATGCTGCTTTGCTATGCGCCTGTCGTGCATTGGATCTGGGGAGGCGGCTTTTTAGCAGATGGCGGTCTCTTTGGTGAAATAGGCGTCAGAGATTTTGCGGGCGGCATCGTTGTCCATGAAACCGCAGGGCTTGCCGCTCTCATCATTGCCTTCTTTTTAGGGCCGAGAAAAAACCGAAACACACCGCCACATAAC
>WTIQ01000512.1:0-518 GCA_011525185.1 Paracoccaceae bacterium
CCCTTTGATTTTGCTTATGCGCTGCTTGCGCGCCAGTCAAATGACCCTGTGAGCGAATTTCAAAGTATTTTAAAGGCTGGGAATGAGTACACTTTGCCACTGAAAGTGCAAATTCCTGTGCATATCATCTATCGCACCGCTGTGAGTTCGCCAAACGGGCGCATAGGTTTTCGTGATGACATTTATGGACGTGATGCGCTGGTTTATGCCGCCTTGCTAGAACAAGGGGTAGTCATGGACAACATTCAAGGCTAGACCGATCCTAGCGCTAGTTGGGGTTCGCTATTGTGCATGAAGTAAAAGAAATCGCTCGGCGCTTGGGCGCTGAATATGAGGGAGATGGGTCCTTAACCGTCGAAGGGGCTAGCGAGCCCGCGCATGCCACGGCTCATCAAATCGCAATAGCGCTCAAACCAGAATTTGCGGATGAGATCAGCACTGGTTCTGCAAGGGTGGCTTTGATGTGGGCTGGAGCTGATTGGGAGCGCTATAATTTGGGCGCTGCCATCTTTGCGCCC
>WTIQ01000512.1:528-10132 GCA_011525185.1 Paracoccaceae bacterium
GTCTGACACAGATGCTGGATCTGGGGCAGGGGCACCCTCAAGTTGTGAGCAATTTGGCGCAGGTAGATCCGAGCGCAATTCTTGGCGATAACGTGAGCATTGGCGCATTCAGCAGCATCGGTGCTGGAGCAGTGATAGGCGACAATTGTGTAATATTAAGCCATGTTTCAATTGGGGCGAAGGTGCAGCTAGGAGCGGGGAGTTATCTCAGAGAAGGCGTAAAGATTGGAGCGCATGTTGTCACTGGAGAGCGGTTGATAGCGCAACCTGGTGCAGTGATTGGCAGCGATGGTTTTTCTTTCGTAACCGAGAAACGTTCGGGTGTAGAAAATGCGCGGGCGACTTTAGGAGATCAGAAGGATGCTGAAACCGACCAAGAATGGCTTCGTATCCATTCTTTAGGCTCTGTGCACATTGGTTCGGATGTGGAAATCGGTGCAAATTCTTGCATTGACGCGGGCACGATCAGACCAACGCGGATTGGCAACGGTGTTAAGATGGATAATCTTGTACACATCGGGCATAACGTTACGGTCGGTGAGCATACACTTTTATGCGGTCAAGTTGGGATCGCAGGCTCGTCTAAGATTGGACGAAATGTGGTTCTTGCGGGACAAACGGGTGTGAATGATAATATTTTCATCGGTGATAATGTGATTGCGGGTGGGGCCAGTAAAATTTTTACCAACGTTCCAAATGGGCGGGTAATTTTGGGATATCCAGCTATAAAAATGGAAAACCATGTTCAAAGCTACAAGGCCTTGCGTCGTCTGCCTAAGTTGGCCAAAGACGTCGCGGCTTTGAAGAAAAGTGTTTTAAAATAGCGTGTAACACCGTAAATCAGCCACGTAGGCACTGAAGGGAATGTCAGATGAATGTCAAAGATAAAGTGATTGAGATCATCGCCGAACAGGCAGTATTAGAGGTGTCAGACGTGGACATGGAGAGCACTCTGGAGAGCCTTGGCATTGATAGCTTGGGGCTTGTCGAGAGTATCTTTGCGATTGAAGAGGCCTTTGATATTCAGGTTCCTTTCAACGCGAATGACCCGCAGGAAAGTGATTTTGATATCTCAAGCGTGGCTGCAATCGTTGCGGGCATTGAGAAATTGGTGGCAGAGCAATCGTGAAGCGTGTTGTCATTACGGGCGCGGGAACGATCAATTCAATCGGGCAAACCGTTCCAGAGACATTAAATGCAATGCAAGAGGGCCGTTGCGGTATCGGCCCACTCTCTTTTCGTGATGTTGATCGACTTTCTATCAAAATAGGCGGGCAGGTTCACAATTTTGAACCAGAAACGGTCTTCAACCGCCAGCAGCTCGCTTTGTATGATCGCTTCACGCAATTCACATTGCTTGCTGCAAAAGAAGCTCTTAAACAGTCTGGCCTTGTTTTTTCAGGTGACCTTGCCGCGCGCTCGGGGGTCGTCTTAGGAACGGCTGGGGGTGGGGTGAGCACTTGGGATGATAACTATCGCACGGTTTACGAAGACGGAAAAAACCGCGTTCATCCTTTTGTGGTTCCGAAATTGATGAATAATGCCGCTGCTAGTCACATTTCAATGGAATATAACCTGAAAGGCCCGAGCTTTACTGTATCAACGGCTTGCGCAAGTTCTAATCATGCGATGGCGCAAGCTTTCCAAGCTGTACGGAGCGGATTATCACCAGCGATGATCACTGGGGGCTCTGAGTCCATGCTATGCTTTGGTGGAGTAAAAGCGTGGGAAGGATTACGGGTCATGAGCCGTGACGCTTGCCGCCCATTTTCTGCAAATCGAAATGGTATGGTGCAGGGGGAAGGTGCGGCAATTTTTGTGTTCGAGGAGCTAGAGCAGGCTAAATCGCGAGGTGCAGAGATCCTTGCGGAAGTGATCGGATTTTCTATGTCTTCAGATGCGACCGATATTGTCATGCCGTCCAAGCAAGGGGCTGCGCGAGCGATCGGAGGGGTGCTCAAAGATGCAGGTCTCAACCCTCAAGATGTTGGTTATATAAATGCACACGGAACGGGAACGGCGGCAAATGACAAAACAGAATGTGCGGCCGTGGCAGATGTGTTTGGACAACATGCAGATCACCTCATGATCAGCTCGACCAAATCGATGCATGGGCATTTGATCGGCGGGACAGGTGCCGTGGAGCTTTTGGCCTGTATCATGGCTGTGCGCGATGGTGTCATTGCGCCGACCATCGGCTATCAAGAGCCTGACCCCGAATGCGCATTGGATGTTGTGCCAAATGAGGCGCGCGAGCAAAAGGTTGAAGTGGCGCTTAGCAATGCCTTTGCCTTTGGCGGGTTAAACGCAGTTTTCGCTTTGCGTCGTTTTTCCTGACTTCACGCGCGTTTGGTAATCCAGCCACCTCCTAAGACGCGTGTGCCTTCTGTTTCATAAAAGACGCAGGCCTGACCTGGGGCCACACCCTCTTCGGGGTTCAAAAGCTCTACCTCTGCTGTTCCATTCGCTTTGGTCGTGAGAATCGCTTCTCGTGGGGGGCGTGTTGAGCGTACTTTTACGGATATTTCTATGCTCTGGTCTTGCTCGAGGTTGTGCTCTCCCAGCCAATTGATGTCTTTAAGTGGCACGTGTCTGGTCTTTAAATCTTCTTTTGGGCCGACGATGACAGCTTTTTTTTCCACATCAAGCTCGACCACGTAGAGCGGCTCGCTCAAACCGCCTATGCCAAGTCCTCTACGTTGACCGATGGTATAATGAATGACCCCATTATGCTGGCCCAAGACACGGCCCGTTTTGTCAATGATGTCTCCTTTTTGGGCTGCTTCTGGATGCAATTTTTCGATTACTTTTGCATAGTCTCCGTCGGGAACGAAACAGATGTCTTGGCTGTCTGGTTTATCTGCTACGGCAAGACCGTATTTTTCAGCGAGTTTACGTGTGTCCTCTTTTGATTTGAGGTGACCCAAAGGGAAGCGCAAAAAATCCAGCTGTTGTTGCGTCGTTGAGAATAGAAAATAGCTCTGATCGCGGTTTGCATCTTCTGCGCGGTGAAGTTCAGCGCTGGTCGTTCCCATCTTTCTTTGTATGTAGTGTCCTGTTGCCATGCAATCTGCTTCAAGGTCGAGAGCGGTGTTCAGCAAGTCTTTAAATTTTACCCGCTCATTGCAGCGAATACAGGGAACTGGAGTTGCACCAGCAAGATAACTAGACGCGAATTCATCGATAACAGACTCTTTAAAAATATTTTCATAATCAAGGACATAGTGAGGAAAATTCAAGTCATTTGCAATGCGTCGAGCATCGTGAATATCAATGCCAGCACAACACGCACCTTTTTTGGCAAGCGCTGCACCATGGTCATAAAGTTGGAGGGTGACGCCAATCACATCATACCCTTGATCTGCCAAGAGTGCGGCGACAACAGAACTGTCGACGCCTCCAGACATAGCGACGACCACGCGAGTATCTTGCGGCGCTTTCGCAAACCCAAGTGAATTTAATGGGACTGATGTCAAAATATGGCTCTCCTGCGCTCTGCTGATTAAAACTTAACATAAAGGCCTGAGATAATTCCAGCCAGCGTTCACTGAGAGTTTAGAGCCTTATGGTCATCCTTCAAATATCACAGACATGAGGTACTTGAAAATGACCGATCCGCGACCGCGATCTTCTGTGCGATTATCGGATAACACGATTTTTAGTCTCTCTGATTTGCCCGCGAAAGATACCGTTCGCTGGGTGGCATCACGCAAACTTACGGTTGTCCGGGCTGTCGCCTATGGTTTGCTTTCAGAAGCTGAAGCCAAAAGCATTTATAGCTTAAGCGATGAAGAATTTTCATCTTGGGTCCGTCACGCCAGTACAGATGGTTTGAATGGACTAAAAGTAACGCTCCGAAAAAAAGAATTACAATCTGAGGTAGAAATACAATGATGTAGGTGAAGTGTAACTAAAGATTAACCAATTTGTTCTCATATTGACGAAATCACAGAAGTGGAGACAAGGATGCGTGTATTATTGGTAGAAGACGATCCAACGACGTCAAAGAGCATAGAAATGATGCTGACACATGCAAATTTGAATGTGTATTCGACAGATATGGGCGAAGAAGGGATCGATCTCGCAAAGCTGTACGATTATGATCTTATTTTGCTCGATTTAAAATTACCGGACATGACAGGCCATGAGGTTTTGCGCCAAGTCAGACTTGCCAGAGTGGATACGCCGATCCTGATTTTGTCAGGATCGGATGATACCGAGAACAAAATTCGCGGATTTGGCTTTGGTGCTGACGATTATTTGACAAAACCCTTCCATCGTGAAGAACTCATCGCTCGCATTCACGCGATTATACGGCGATCAAAAGGGCATTCGCAGTCGATCATCCGTACGGGCAAAATCGATGTAAATCTTGATACAAAGACCGTCGAAGTTGACGGCGACACCGTACATTTAACGGGAAAAGAATATCAAATGCTCGAACTCTTATCTTTGCGTAAGGGAACGACCTTGACGAAAGAGATGTTTCTTAATCATCTTTACGGCGGGATGGACGAGCCTGAGCTCAAAATTATTGACGTCTTTATTTGCAAATTACGCAAAAAACTGACAGAAGCCACAGGCGAAGACAATCATATTCAAACCGTTTGGGGACGAGGCTACGTTTTGAAGGACCCTGAAACAGCCCGTGCGGAGATGCCCCAATATTCGCTTGCTGCGGGATAAGGTTTAAAAAAACAGACTGGACCAAGACAGTATCGATCACTATCACAGCATGTGAAGTGATAGAGGACTAACTGTTGGCCAAGAGCTTTGATTTTTCGACTTTTTCAGATGTGGAGGCTCGGCAAGAGTTTGAGCGCTTAACAGCCGTTATTCGTTCCGCAAATCTTGCCTATTATCAAAACGATGCGCCCACGATAGCGGACTCGGATTACGATCAGCTTAGGCTCAAGCTTCAAGCTTTGGAGCAGGCGTTTCCCGCTTTGACGTCTGAGGCAAGTGTGACGCAGCAGGTCGGAGCCCCCGCGGCAGAGGACTTCCAAAAAATTGTGCATGCTGAACCTATGCTGTCTCTCGCCAATGCATTCAGCATCGAAGATGTTAGGGATTTTGACCATTCGCTTAAGCGCTACCTCGGCCTCGATCGTCAGGCCTCCTTGAGCTATACAGCAGAGCCCAAAATTGACGGCCTCTCACTAAGCTTGCGATATGAGAATGGAGACCTCATACATGCAGCGACCCGCGGGGATGGTGCTGTTGGGGAAAACGTAACGCAAAACGCTCTGACCATCGCTGATATACCGCATAGAGTTGTTGATGCTCCCTCTATCCTAGAAGTGCGCGGGGAAGTTTATATTGCGCACTCCGACTTTGAGCAGATGAACGCTCAACAAATCGACGGCGGTTTAAAGCCCTATGCCAATCCCCGCAATGCAGCCGCAGGATCTTTGCGGCAACTGGACCCGTCGATTACAGCGCAGCGGCCCCTGCGCTTTTTTGCATATGCGTGGGGAGAATTGTCGCAACCTTTGGCGGATACGCAAATGGCTTCGTTAGACAGGCTCTCAAATCTTGGTTTTGTCACGAACCCTTTGACCCGTCTGTGTGAGTCGATCGAGGATATTGCGCAAAATTATTCTGATATCGAAAAAAACCGTGCCAGCCTTGGGTATGATATTGACGGGGTCGTTTATAAAGTCGACCTTTTGGATTATCAAAAACGCTTGGGCCTGAGGTCAACCACGCCCCGTTGGGCGATTGCTCATAAATTACCCGCTGAAAAAGCGTGGACCGTTTTGGAGACGATTGACATTCAAGTGGGGCGCACAGGTGCGCTTAGCCCCGTGGCGCGGCTCAGGCCCGTGACGGTCGGCGGCGTTGTTGTGTCGAACGCGACGCTTCACAACGAAGATTACATTAGGGGTCTTGATTCCAACGGCGATGCGATCAGAGATGGGCGCGACATTCGCATAGGCGATCATGTGCAGATTTATCGCGCGGGCGATGTCATCCCAAAAATTGCAGATGTTGACGTGAGCAAAAGGGGGGAGAGCGCGCTTGAATATGCCTTTCCTTACACCTGTCCAGAATGTGGCTCCCCTGCAATCCGAAGCCCGGGCGACGCTGTGCGTCGCTGTACTGGTGGACTGATTTGTCCAGCCCAAGGTGTTGAGAGGTTGAAACATTTTGTCTCGCGCAAAGCCTTTGACATCGAGGGGCTTGGCGCCAAGCAGATCGAAATGTTTTTCCATGATGATGCTCTGTTTATCAAAGAGCCTGCTGATATCTTTACTTTGCGCGAACGGGATTCCCAAAATTTAGCCAAGCTCAAAAACCGCGATGGCTGGGGGGAAAGAAGTGCAACGAACCTGTTTGATGCGATTGATGATAAACGCCGCATCGGTTTTGCCCGGCTCCTTTTTGGTTTGGGCATTCGGCATGTGGGGGAGGCGGCTGCAACGCTAATTGCGCATCACTATGGCACTTGGGAGAACTTAAGCGACGCCATGAGCGCAATAGGCGAAAACCACGGGCAAGAATGGGAAGATTTGCTCTCCATCGACGGTGTTGGGGAGGTCATGGCTCAGTCCTTGGCAGAGGCCTTTGCTTCTGAAAATGAACGCGGGGCCATTGATCGACTTGTCGCGCATTTGAATGTGGAAAAGGCTGAAAAGCCGCAGCGCTCAGACAGCCCTGTCGCGGGCAAGACGCTTGTATTCACAGGCAGTTTGGAAAAAATGACCCGAGCGGAGGCCAAGGCGCGCGCCGAGCAATTGGGCGCAAAAGTAGCGGGATCGGTTTCGAGTAAAACTGATTTGCTTGTGGCGGGTCCTGGAGCTGGATCGAAAGCAAAAAAGGCGGCGGATCTTGGCGTTGAAATCATTGATGAAGATGGCTGGCTCACTATGATCGAGGGGCTATGAGCACGCGGCCTGAGCCTTTATATCCTCTTTTTTCCGATTTACGGTCGCTTTCAGGCATTGGCCCAAAGCTCGCTGCGCTCTTTCCCGCTTTGAATGTGCACTACCCCAAGGATTTGCTTTTCACCCTCCCACAGAGTGGTATCGAGCGCCGTTCTGTGGCGACGGTGCGTGATGTTGCAACCGCAGAGATTATTTGCGTTGAAATTGAAGTGATGCGCCATGTGCCCAGCCGTGTGAAGTCTCGACCTTATCGAGTGGTGGTGCAAGATAGCGAACTCAGTTTTGAGTTGGTCTTTTTTCACGCCCGCGGCGATTATTTAGAACGCATATTGCCCGTGGGCGCACGCCGCATTGTGTCTGGTAAGGTCGAATATTTCGATAATCTCGTTCAAATTGCCCATCCCGATTATATTCTCCCAGTGTCCGAAAAAGAGACGATGAAATCGTTTGAGCCGATTTATCCATTGACTGCGGGCGTCACACAAAAAACTATGCAAAAAGCGGTGCGTTCGGCGCTTGAGCGTGTGCCCGATTTGCCTGAATGGATTGATAAGGCTCAAAAATCGCAAGCAGAGTGGCCCGATTGGAAAAATGCACTTGCGCTGGCCCATGACCCGAACTCCTGGAGTGATCTTGGTACAGAAAATCGCGCGCGTCAGCGTTTGGCCTATGATGAGTTTTTTGCACATCAAATGACTTTATCATTAGCCAGACTAAACTTAAGACGCGCTAAGGGGCACGTAAATCAGGGCAATAATGCACTGAGAAGCAAAATTCTCGAAGGACTATCCTTCAAGCCGACAGGGGCGCAAATGCGATCTGTCCAAGACATTGAAGCTGATATGGCCGCTCCGCATCGTATGAATAGATTGCTGCAGGGGGATGTTGGTTCAGGCAAGACGCTTGTGGCTTTTCTAGCCCTTCTCATTGCGGTGGAAAGTGGTGGTCAAGGCGTGTTGATGGCGCCAACCGAGATCCTTGCACGCCAACATATGGAAAGTCTCGATGCCTTAGCGGTTGCAGCGGGGGTGAGGTTAGAGCTTTTGACAGGACGTGATACAGGGGCAACGCGGCGCGTTAAGCTTGAGGCGCTTGCCTCTGGGCAAGTTGATATCTTGCTTGGAACCCATGCGGTGTTTCAAAAGGATGTTGAATTTGCTGATTTGCGTCTTGCTGTTGTGGATGAACAGCACCGGTTTGGTGTGCGTCAACGTCTCGAATTGGGGCGTAAAGGCGGGGCGGTTGATGTGCTCGTCATGACAGCAACGCCGATACCACGCTCTCTTGCGCTCTCTCATTATGGCGATATGGATGTCTCTATTCTGGATGAAAAACCAGCAGGCCGCAAACCAATTACAACCGCGATTGTACCCAGTGAACGGCTTGAGCATGTGATCGAAAATTTGCAAAAGGCCGTGCAGGACGGGCGGCAAGCCTATTGGGTGTGCCCCTTGGTCGAAGAAAGCGAAGTGCTCGACTATACCTCAGCAGAGGATCGGTTCAAATCCTTGCGTGCTGTGCTTGAGGAAGGGGTCGTAGAGCTCGTTCATGGACAAATGCCGCCTGCAGAGAAGGACGCAGCCATGGCGAAATTTGAACGTGGCGAGTGTAAGGTTCTCGTGGCAACAACGGTGATCGAAGTGGGGGTCAATGTCCCAAATGCAACCATTATGATCATTGAACGCGCCGAAATTTTTGGTCTGGCGCAACTGCACCAATTGCGTGGGCGCGTTGGGCGGGGCGAGGCCGCGTCAACCTGTCTTTTGCTTTACCAAGCTCCCTTGTCAAAATCGGGCCAACGTCGGCTCGAAATAATGCGCGAAACCGAAGACGGTTTTAAAATAGCGGAAACCGATCTTGAGATGCGCGGTGCGGGTGATCTCATTGGAACGGCGCAATCAGGACTGCCCCTTTTTCGGATCGCTAATGTTGAGACGATGGCGAGCTTAATGGCCAAGGCGCAAAGCGACGCGCGTGCCTTATTAACGCGCGATCCCGAGCTTACGACAGAGCGTGGGCGCGCCGTTCGGACGTTGCTTTGGCTGATGGAGCAGGAGAAAGCAATTCGTTTGATTTCCGTAGGTTAAACGAAAACCAACAGTAGTTCCCTTAATGTTCTTATTTAGTTCTTTACATTTGATGAAAAATATGAGAACAAAAGTAAAACATTAAAGGAAATAGACATGATCAATCAGTTCAAATCAGCGGCACAAATCGCCTCCTCTAGCCTTATTTTTGATATGATTGGAATGATCTCTTTATTTATTATCTTTTTGGCAGGTCTTAATTTGCCGCTTATTTTCTAATGTGTGTGAAATGCCTCGTGTGGTGTAATCAAGCTGACTGACACCTGATTATCACACGCCTGTGCCTTTTGGACCTTTGCACGGGCGACTGCCACACTTTCCTGATCCCGCGACCTCTTTGAAGTGTCGCGGGTTTTTTTATTCCATTGGTTTTTCAATCGACTGTAGCGCTTCTAAAGTGGCCTCAACCGATAATAAAATAGAAGCATGACGGTTTTTGTAATCTTTCGCAGGCCGGAGCACTTCCATATCTTTGAAAAATTCCGGTGGAGTGCCTTCTCCTGTTTTAAGTATCTGTTTTAAGGTCTCACGTGCTTCGTTGATTTCGGATATATCGCGTCCGATGACGCCATGGGCAATCACGCTTGCTGAGGCTTGTCCGAGTGCACAGGCTTTCACATCTTGTGCAAA
>WTIQ01000446.1 GCA_011525185.1 Paracoccaceae bacterium
GCACTGGAGACAAATATGAACGCGCTGAGGATGGGCGATACATCTATTGTGGGCGCACGGATGATATGTTCAAAGTCTCTGGAATTTGGGTCAGCCCCTTTGAGGTGGAACAAGCGCTTGTTGCGCATCCTGCTATTTTGGAAGCTGCTGTTGTCGCCGCTGCCGATGCGGAGGGCTTGGAGAAGCCAAAGGCCTTTATCGTGATGAAAGATGCGAAAGAGTCCCTCGATCAAGACGTGCTAAAAGAATTTGTGAAGGAGAAGATCGGCAAATGGAAATACCCCCGTTGGGTCGAAATTGTGGAGGATTTGCCCAAAACTGCAACGGGCAAAATCCAACGGTTTAAGTTGAGGGACGCATAATGTCGTTTATATGGGGAAAGGGTGAAGGGCAGCGCATCAGTGTCGCAGGTCTCTCGCTGGAATGCGCATCATGGGGACCGTCTCCCGCCCACGCGCCTACTTTTGTGCTCCTCCACGAAGGGTTGGGATCCACAGCTCTGTGGAAGGATTTTCCGCAAAAGCTTGCCGCGGCCACTGGCTTTGGTGTCTTTGCCTATTCTCGTGCAGGCTATGGCGCCTCCGATCCGGTCAAACTTCCGCGGCCCTTGGATTACATGCCAAAAGAAGCCCAAGACGTGCTTGGGCCTCTTTTGGACGCTATTGGCTTTGAGCGGGGCATTTTATTGGGCCATTCGGACGGCGCTACAATTGCCGCCTGGTATGCTGCCTCTGTCTCCGACCAGCGTATCCGTGGCCTGTGTCTCATTGCCCCGCATTTTTTCACCGAAGACAAAGGTCTGGCCGCCATTGCTGAGGCAAAAACCGCTTACGAAACGGGGGAGTTGAAGGCGCGGCTTGCAAAATATCACAATCATGTTGATGTCGCGTTTAAAGGCTGGAATGAGGCTTGGCTTGATCCTGCATTCAAAGATATGAATGTAGCCGATTGTATTGACCATTGGCGTATCCCCGTTCTTGCGATCCAAGGACGAGAGGACCAGTATGGAACCCTTGCGCAAATTGGTGAAATTGAGGACCGGATTTATTCTCCCCTTGAGGTTGCCATTTTAGAAAATTGCCGACATGCACCGCAATTTGATCAGCCAGAACAAACGCTGAGTGCTATCACAGATTTTGCGCAACGCTTAGAGAGGCTTGAGCAAGAGCAGGTTTTGACGGCCGCGGTTTGAATGAGCCAGTTGCGCGATTTGAGTTGGCGACCGCCTTATGCCTATGTGCCGGGGCAGACAAAACGACATACAGACGATATATTTGATACGATCAAAAATGATGCCAAGGGCATTGACTACAGGGCATTTGAGCAGACCTCGACGTTTTGGTACGCCACAGCGTTTCTGAAAGAAGGGTTTTATTGGGAAAGCCATGAAGTGTTTGAGGCGCTGTGGCTTCGATGCCCTCCTGAAAGCTCAGAGAAAAAGCTTATCCAAGCCTTAATTCAAATCGCAAATATGCATCTTAAACTTAAAATGGGGCGCTCAAACGCCTCTGTGAGATTAAAAAAAATCGCCTCTCAGCTTTGGGAGGAGGCGTTCAATGGATCATCTGAACCCATTTATGGTGTGAAGCCTGATGATTTGAGTAATTTAATGCATTATAACGCGTAAAATAATTAGAAATTGCATTATTTTACATCTTTTTCTTGCTTGGTCGCCAAGTCCGAGCTAGCTTGAGCTTCAACTTATGGAGACTGCTATGCCCGCGTTGATAGATTTTCGCACTGATCCTTCTCACTATCATCATTGGCACGTCGAATATGAAGGAGCGGTTGCTTGGCTCACAATGGACGTTGATGAGGATCAGGGACTTTTTGAGGGCTATCAGCGTAAATTGAATTCATATGATCTTGGGGTCGATATCGAGCTGAACGATATTGTGCAGCGAATGCGATTTGAACATCCAGAAGTCAAAGTTGTGGTCATGCAATCTGGCAAGGACAAAGTGTTTTGTGCGGGTGCAAATATCCGTATGCTGGGCAGCGCGGCACATAGTCACAAAGTGAACTTTTGCAAATTTACCAATGAAACCCGCAATGCCTATGAAGCGGCCGAAGAAGAAAGCGGGCAGAAGTACATTGCAGCCGTGAAGGGATCATGCGCTGGCGGTGGATATGAGTTGGCCTTAGCCTGCAATCATATCATGCTCACCGATGATAGCACCTCAACAGTTGCGCTGCCAGAGGTGCCCCTTTTGGCTGTTTTGCCGGGGACTGGGGGGCTCACTCGCGTGACGGATAAGCGTAAGGTGCGCCGAGATCGTGCCGATGTGTTTTGTTCCATGGAAGAGGGTATTAAGGGTAAGCGCGCTGTGGAATGGCGGCTCGTTGATGAAGTGGTGCCAAATGCACGCTTTGAGGAGGTCGTGCGCGAGCGTGCCTTCGAATTTGCAAGTCAAACCTCTGGGACAGGCGATGAGGTTGGGATACCTTTAAAGACGATCCAAAGAAAAATCGCGGACGATGGCTCCCTGACTTATACGTACTTGGACGTCGAGTTGGATCGGGAGGCGCGTCGTGCTGTTTTGACGCTGATGGGGCCGTCTGAGGATGCGCCTGCGTCTATAGATGCCGCATTGGAGCAAGGGTCTGATTTTTATCTCTTGCAGCTCTGTCGAGAGCTTGAGGATGCGATTTTACATTTGCGTTTTAACGAAGTTGAGATCGGAACATGGGTCTTTCGTACACAGGGCGAGAGTGCCTTGGTGAAGGCACATGAAGACTTCATCTCAGAACATGCAGCGCATTGGTTTGCGCGTGAAATTCGCAGTTACTGGAAGCGGACCCTGAAACGCATTGATGTCACATCGCGTTCGCTTGTTGGGTTTGTCGAACATGGCTCCTGTTTTCATGGCGTTTTGGCAGAATTGCTCTGGGCCGTTGATCGTACATATATGATGGAAGACGAGTTTGAGGGTGACAATCGGCCTCTTGCGCGCATCACGCTGTCAGAAGATAACTTTGGCCCCTATCCAATGGCCAACGGGTTGTCGCGTCTTGAAACTCGGTTTCTCGGGGAACCTCAGCAAGTTGACAAAGCGCGTGCTCAAATTGGAGCCGCTCTTGAAGCCGAAGATGCAGACACGCTTGGTCTGGTGACGATGATCCTTGATGATATCGATTGGGAAGATGAAGTGCGCATCTTTTTGGAAGAACGCGCCAGCTTTTCGCCTGATGCCATGACGGGCATGGAGGCCAATTTGCGCTTTGCGGGTCCAGAGACTATGGAGACGCGCATTTTTGGGCGCCTTACGGCGTGGCAAAACTGGATATTCAACCGGCCTAATGCTGTTGGAGATGAAGGCGCCTTGCAGCGTTATGGAACGGGCAAGAGAGGCGATTATTCTATGGAGCGTGTTTAAAACGAGCGTGCGGACAAGACTGATAAAGACGACGAAGAACCGATTTGGGAGGCAGCGATGCTTGATCTAATAAATGTAAATTACGACACAAGAATACCGAATAACGTTGGCCTAAGCGAGGATCGCAAGGTTTTGAAAGCACTTGAGAAATGGCATCCCGGCTATATTGACTGGTGGAATCGGCTGATCCCGCAGAATTTTCAAGAATCAATGGTGTATCTGCGCACAGCCGTAAGCGTTGATCCCAAAGGGTGGGCGAAATTTGACTATGTGAAAATGCCAGAATATCGCTGGGGCGTGCTTCTTGCTCCACAGGTCGAAGAGCGTACAATTCCTTGTGGTGAGCATAAGGGCGAAAAAGCGTGGCAAGAGGTGCCAGGCGAATATCGCAATATGCTCAAACGTTTGATCGTGATCCAAGGCGATACTGAGCCTGGCTCGGTTGAGCAGCAGCGCTTCTTGGGTCTGACCGCGCCCTCCCTTTACGACATGCGCAATCTCTTTCAGGTGAACGTGGAAGAAGGACGCCACCTCTGGGCTATGGTCTATTTGCTGCAGAAATATTTTGGCAAAGATGGACGCGAAGAAGCGGATGATTTGCTCGTTCGCTCCTCTGGTTCAGACGAAGCGCCGCGCATGCTTGGAGCTTTTAACGAGGAGACACCAGACTGGCTTTCGTTTTTCATGTTTACCTATTTCACGGACCGTGACGGTAAAATGCAGCTCGAAAGCTTGGCGCAGTCTGGTTTTGACCCGCTGAGCCGAACCTGCCGCTTTATGCTTACCGAAGAAGCACATCACATGTTTGTTGGTGAAACAGGTGTCAGCCGCACTATCCAAGCCACCATCGAGGCCATGCAAACGAACGGAATTTCCGACCCTTACGATGTGTCACGCATCCGCTCCTATGACGTGATTGACCTGCCAACGATCCAGAAAAAGCTAAATTTGCACTATTCGCTTTCGCTTGATCTGTTTGGGCAAGAGGTCTCAACCAATGCGGCTAACGCCTTTAATGCAGGGATCAAAGGGCGCTACATGGAGGCGCGTATTGATGACGATCACCAGTTGAACAATGACACCTATGTGGTGCGTAACGTGGTAAACGGTGCGATTGTCTCAGAAGAAGTACCAGCGTTGACAGCCATCAATATGCGCCTGCGTGATGATTATGTGCGCGATGCCTCAGGCGGCGTGGGACGCTGGAACAAGCTGTTACAAAAGGCGGGAATAGACTTTCAATTCATCCTGCCTCATGAATCGTTTCATCGTCAAATTGGCGTCTTTTCTGCGATCAAAGCTTCGCCAGAGGGTGATATTATTTCTCAACAAGAATGGGAGCAAAGCCGCGATAAGTGGCTCCCGAACAAGGAAGATGGGGAGTATATTCAGTCTTTGATGAAGCCCTGCTATGAGCCCGGCAAATATGCCAGTTGGATCGCACCACCTAAAGTGGGCATTGATAACAAGCCCGGCGATTTTGAGTATGTGAAATTGCACATGGCCTAGGAGAGTTCGCAAGCCTCCAACGTGGCTTAAAACGGGACAGGTGGCGGGATCTTCTCGCCGCTCATTCAAAAAGGTAAAATCTGCACGATGAACAAACCGATCAAACAGCATTTGATTGACCCTGAGATCTGCATACGCTGTTACACATGCGAAATGACCTGCCCCATTGGGGCCATAGAGCACGATGACAACAATGTGGTGGTCGACGCAAGTAAATGTAATTTTTGCATGGATTGTATTCCTGTGTGTCCGACAGGCTCAATCGACGAATGGCGTGTTGTGACTGCTCCTTACAGTCTTGAGGATCAGTTTGCATGGGATGAGTTGCCAGAACAAGACGAGATTGAAGAAAGCTTTGATGAAGCCCCACTCGAAGGCTTGGATGAGGACATATCGGCCCTCTTGGCTGAGGCCCATTCAGGGACAGGGGGCAAGCCTGTTGCTCCTGCAACGGCTGGCAAACCCACCATTAATATGTACACTTTGGGCAAACCTGCACGGGCCAAAGTGCAAGGCAATTTTCGCTTGACCCAAGATGCAGATCACGACGTGCGTCATATCATCCTTGATTTGCAATCTTTGCCCTTTCCAGTACTTGAAGGCCAATCAGTTGGCGTAATTGCGCCAGGTGTGGATGAAGCGGGCAAACCTCATCTACCGCGGCTTTATTCGGTGTCTTCGCCACGTGATGGGGAACGGTCAAATTTTAACAACCTGTCGCTCACTGTAAAACGGGAACAGGACGGCGTCTGTTCGAATTACCTATGTGATCTCGAACAAGGAGATGAGGTCGAGATTACGGGCCCGTTTGGGGCAACATTTCTCATGCCTGATGATCCAGAAGCGCGGTTGCTGATGATCTGTACTGGAACGGGATCTGCGCCGATGCGGGCCTTTACAATGCGGCGTCAAAGAGCGCTGGGAGCGAAAGAAAACGCTATGGTGATGTTCTTTGGCGCACGGCGTAAAAATAGTCTGCCCTACTTTGGGCCTTTGTCAAAACTTCCCCCTGACTTGATTGACCAACATCTCGTATATTCCCGTGAGGGGGACAAGGCCTATGTCCAAGACCGGATGCGACAAGAGGAGGCAAAGATCGCAGAGCTTCTAAGAGATATGCGGACTCATATCTATATCTGTGGCAAGCGAGATATGGAAAATGGAGTGATGAGCGCTCTGGACGATATTGCGAAATCAACTGGTCTGCAGTGGGACGACCTAAAAGAGCAGATGCGAGAGCAGGGGCGTTATCATGTGGAAACCTACTAATTTTAGATACCAAAAGAGCGAAGTTGAGCGCGTGTAAATAAAAAATTGAAACAGTCCGGTTAGGGTAAAGTACTACAGCAGTTTTGGTTTTGATAGATTTAGGTGCATTATGGAAAATGTGAGAGTGTTACGAACTGCAAAGGTAGCAGACGTTGGCGAGGAAGACACAGAAGCCGATCTGAGCCGATTACAGACGCAAATTGCACAACGCGTGCGTCAGGCGCGCTCGCAGAACAATATGTCCCGCCGCCTTTTGTCGGAAAGCTCTGGGGTGTCACAAAGATATCTGGCGCAATTGGAAGCTGCGGATGGGAATATTTCAATAGGCGTGCTATTGCGCGTGGCCCGCGCACTGGGTCTCAAATTGGAATGGCTTATTGGCGATATTGATCCCCTAGATGCTGAACTGGCACAGTGTATTGCACTTTTTCGCGCAGCTGATCCTGAGACACGAGCGATCATTTTAGAGAAATTGAAAGAGCAAGACACATCTCACAAACGCAGTAGGCGGATATGTTTTGTCGGGTTGCGTGGTGCAGGAAAGTCGACCTTGGGCGCTTTGGCCGCTGACTGCTTAAATATTCCATTTATGGAACTCAATGAACAAATTGAACACTTGGCAGGCATGCCCACGGGGGAAATAATAGGCCTATATGGGCAAGACGGGTATCGTAGGCTTGAACGTGACGCGCTGATTGAAGTGTCGGAAACCTATGACGAGGTTCTTATGGCCGCGGCTGGGGGAGTGGTAGAAGATGTTGGGACGTATAATACGCTGCTCTCCCGATTTCATACTGTCTGGCTGCGGGCTGATCCAGATGATCACATGGGTCGTGTGAGAGAGCAGGGTGATGAACGCCCCATGGCGGGCCATCCTGCGGCGATGGAGCACCTTAAACGCATCTTATCCGAGCGTGAAGCGGATTATTCGCGCGCCGATGTACAGCTTGATACATCGGCTTTGACATTGGATGCTTCGCTTGAAAAATTGGTTGAATTGATCAAGACGCACAAGTTTTTGGTATGATCGTATCTCTGCCACCCTTGAGCGCCTAATGCCGTCAGCGCGCATCTTTGATCATCCAATGGCTGATGAGTTTTTGCAGGCTTATTGTCGAGAAGCGTCTTTGACCTTTTTGCTTGGATCAACGCCTTGGGACATCGATGAGGCCATGACAGAGTTCGGCTTTGACATTGGACCATTCGAACTTCAGGATCAGATAGGATTGGATGCGATCTTCCAACATATCAACTGGGGCTTACTTGATTATGAGCAAGAGCACTGGGCCTTGATCCCAAAGAGAATGTTCGAATTGGGTAAACTGGGTAAAAAGACAGGTGCAGGGTGGTACCGCTATCCAGGCGGCGCTGGAAAAGTCGAAGATCCAATTGTCGCAGATTTGGCTTTGGAAGAGGCGCATTTTGCCCGATTGCAACGGAACGAATATGATACCTTGGATATTCAAAACCGGCTGCTTGCGGCGATAAATCAGACCGCTTCTCGCCTAAGTGCATCGGGTGACCCTTCGCACGCATCGGAAGAATTAAACTTAGCCCTAAAAGAGTTTGGCTTCCCAAACAGACAGCGTATCAAACTAACCTATGAAAGTAGCTTATAGAGAGTGTTGCGCCAAATCACATTCAGCAAACATGCCCTAAAATGTTCTTGCAGTAGTAACTAAGCGAGGCCTCGGCATAACGCGGCTCGCATTCAAAAATGAGGGCCGCGCCTTACGTCTTTGTAGTGATTTCATGTCGGGCAAAGTTGAGCTTTTCCATGATCGGAGCATCGGAAAAGTGGAAAAGGTCAAATTCTGAAATTGCCTCCAAGGACCATTCGATCCACGAGGGCACGACGAAAATGTCGCCTTTGCGCAGAGTGTAGCGTTTGCCTGCAAGCTTGACGCTACCTGTTCCTTGAAACACTTGGAAGACAGATGAGCCAACCTCTCGTCTTGATTGCGATGTTGCACCTTGGCGCAGGCGGTGAAATTGACATCTTATGGTGGGCAACACATCGCCTCCATTCGTGGGATTTACAAAGCGAATGGCTGCATGTCCTGGACTTTGGGTCACGTTATGTCCCTCCGCTTCAAGCGCCAGTTGCTGGCGTAGAGCTGCATCCGTATGCACCCACCGATAGGCTGGCAGAGGTGAGTTCATCTGTTCATCTAAGGCACTTAACGGACGAATACCGGGGTGCCCCCAGAGCCGTTCCGCCCGCGAGAGATCGGGCGTGCTAAGATCAGAGACCACATCAGGACCAAATTCAAAAAAGCCCACATCCATCTGTTGTCCAAAAGGAATGTCTAACCCATCAAGCCAGACCATTGGCTCCGTTGCGATATTTTGATGCCCATGAAATTTCCATCCAGGTGTGAGCAAAAGATCACCGCGCGACATGCGAACGGGGTCGCCATCAACGACGGTCCACACGCCTTCCCCTTCGATCACAAAGCGAAATGCATTTTGCGCATGTCGGTGTTCAGGCGCATTTTCTTGCGGTCCAAGATACTGTACAGCGGCCCAAAGTGTCGGAGAAATATAGGCCCGCCCGCCCAAGCCAGGGTTGGCAAGACCAATCGCGCGTCTTTCTCCGCCGCGTCCAACCGGCACCAACTCTCCCGACTGAGCTGCCAGCGCATAGAGCGTGCTCCAGTCCCAAATATGCGTAACGGCTTCTGGTTTGGGATGCGGCGGCATGAGATTTGCGGTTTGCGTCCAGAGTGGATTGAGGTGATGTTTTTGAAAATCAGCATAAAGCTTGCGCAACGCGGGCGTATCTTCGGGCTGCATGCTGCCGTGTGGGGCTGAAGTCGCTTTGTCTGTCTTCTGATTATCTGTCATCTGAGCAGGTCTCCCGTTTTAGTGGAGTTTGACGGGCAAATGGGTAAAGCCGCGAAACCGTGCCAGCGGTAGGCGTTGGGCCGCTCCATTCGCTTTCAATTGAGGAAATTTTTGAAACAGTTTGCCAAGCGCGATGCGTCCCTCCATACGCGCAAGCGTTGCTCCAAGGCAGACATGAATGCCCGTGATAAAAGCGATGTGTCTGTTACGTTTGCGGGTGATATCGAAGGTATTGGGGGCCTCAAACTCTTCTGGGTCGCGGTTGGCACCCGCGATAGAGGTATGGATATAAGTGCCTTTCTTAATCACATGATGCCCGAGATCAATATCCTCTCCAGCTTGGCGATTGCCGATTTGTAGGGGACTTTCCACACGGAGGCACTCCTCGACGGCGGTAGAGATCAAACTTGGGTCTTCCAAGAGTTTTTGATGCTGGCTTGGGTTGTCCAAAAACAACCCCACGGAATTGCTGACAAGGCTTGTGGTGGTTTCATGTCCTGCGTTCAAAAGAAAGATACAGTTTTGGATCAGTTCCTCTTGCGTGAGCCTGCGCCCTTCATGCTCACCAAAGATCAGGCTTTCCAAAACTTCGCCTTCTTGTGCCCCGTCAGGATGGGTGCGACGGTGGTTGATCAAATCGTCAAGCACTGTGCTGAATTCAGTGACCGCCTGATTGCCCGCTGCCATGCCTTTTGCCGAGACAACGGGATCCAGGGCACCTAAGATAGAGACAGAATATCCACGTAATTTCTTTCGGTATTCTTCAGGTATGCCAAGCATGAATGAGATAATTTCTGTTGGGAGAACCATCGCAAAATCGCTGACCATGTCGATCTCATCGCGCTCTTCAATGTCTTGCAGCAAGCGGTCTACGATCTCGTGAATAAGACGATCCATTTCACGCAGTTTACGCGGTGTGAAGGCTCCAGAGATGAGTTTGCGCACGGCCGTATGATAGGGGGGATCATTGAAAATGAGGCTTGTTGTGTGGTGGGTCAAGAGCGGGCATTTGCCAAATTTTTTGCCAAACTGTTCGGTTTTATCCGACAGCATATCTCGTGACCTATAAACAGCGAGACAATCCTCATAC
>WTIQ01000082.1 GCA_011525185.1 Paracoccaceae bacterium
GTTTCCTCAAGCCCGTGTTCGTCGATATGGGTGTCAATCATAAACTGCGCCAAAGCGCGATGGATGCGCGCAATTGAGCCGCGCAAGACCACAAAGCGAGAGCCAGACAGGCGCCCCGCGGTTTCAAAATCAAGCCCAAGTTTTGCACCAGCGATCTCAAAATGCTCCTTGGCCCCTTCGATCTGCCGCGGTGTTCCCCAGCGATGAATTTCAACATTATCGGCCTCATCCTCGCCATCGGGAATATCGGCATAGGCCAAATTAGGGATGCCCATGAGAAGATCGCTGAGCTTCGCGTCAAGCTCTTTTGCTTTGGCCGTCATCTCCGCTACTTCTGCCTTTTTCTCAGCAACCAGCGCCCTGAGGCGGTCAAATTCAGCGTCGTCGCCTTGTGCTTTGGCCGCACCCACAGACTTGCTCGCTTTGTTCTGTTCAGCTTGCGCAGTTTCGGCAGCCAAAATAGCACTTCGGCGTGCGGAATCGATGTCCAAAATTGAGGCTGACAGTGCGGAAACCCCACGGCGAGCCAATTGCGCATCAAAGGCGTTTGGATTGTCGCGAATGGTCCGTATGTCATGCATTGGAAATCTCCTGTGTTGCACGGGTTTATGTGGCGCTCTTATGACTCAGTCTTTTTCCGATGGGTAGGGGCATTTTTTGTGAAATGTGTAGATATGAGGCTTATTTCATGCGCACTTCGAGCTAGAAATGATAAATTCTGGAAATAACCTTTCACAGTTGTCCTGCGTGGACTTGCAAAGGGTATCATCAATGAATAGGTTCGCGCGGAATTGATCAACTTCACGCAGGATAGCGCCCATGGAAGCCTTCGGACAACTTGTCCCACTTATTCTTATTTTCGGGATCATGTATTTTTTACTGATCCGGCCTCAGCAAAAAAAGGCAAAAGAGCACCAAGCGATGGTCAAGGCGCTGCGCCGTGGCGATCAGGTGATTACCCAAGGCGGACTAATTGGGAAAGTCTCAAAGGTCAAAGAAGAAAACGAGTTAGAAGTTGAATTGGCTGAAAACGTGAAAGTGCGCGTGGTTCAGTCTACTATTGTTCAAGTTCTCAACAAGACAGAGCCAGCCAAAGACAAATAACCTAAGCGGAATGCGGTCGCAAGAAAAAAGGTCAGCGCGAAATGTTGCAGATAGATCTGTGGAAACGGATATTGATTTGGGGGTGTTGCGCTCTGGGGCTTGTCCTTGCTTTGCCCAACGGGTTTTACTCGCGCGTTGAGGGATATAACGACGCGCAGCAAGCTGTTTTGCTTGGTGCTGCTGAAGACCCCAATGCGCCAAGTTGGCCCAGATTTTTGCCGTCATCGCTCGTCAACCTAGGGCTTGATTTGCGCGGGGGGGCGCATTTGCTTGCTGAGGTGCAAGTAGATGGTGTTTATGAAGCCCGCATGAAGGCGCTCTGGCCTGAGTTGCGTGACACGCTGCGTCCTGAACGGGCCACAATTGGAACCATCCGTTTGCAAAAGGGCCCCGAAGACGCCCTCACCGTGAAAATCTCGCAACCCGAAGGGATGGCCCGCGCCATAGAATTGGCCCGCGAATTGGCGCGTCCGGTCTCAAGTCTGACAGGAGTTGGCGCGACGGACCTAGAGGTGTCGGGGCAGGGGGATCTGCTGACTGTGACCCTCTCAGAGGCGGAAAAAGCGGCCTCAGATGAGCGCACACTGAAGCAGGCGCTCGAAATTATTCGTAGGCGGATTGATGAAGTTGGCACCCGTGAGCCGACAATCCAACGACAGGGGCGGGATCGTGTCTTGATACAGGTGCCGGGAATTGGCTCTGCGGAAGAATTGAAAGAGCTGATTGGAACAACGGCGCAGTTGACCTTTCAGCCTGTGGTCAAAACCACATCTGATCCAGCCGAGTCTCCGGGATTTGGCAATGAGCTTTTGCCCTCTTTGGATGACGAGGGGCGGTTTTATGTGCTCGAAGCGGCCCCAGTTGTGACGGGCGAAGAGCTTGTAGATGCGCAGCCAAGCTTTGATCAAAATGGGCGTCCTGCGGTGAGTTTTCGATTTAACCCAACGGGCGCGCGAAAATTCGGAGATTACACGGCCGAAAATATCGGTAGTCCATTTGCAATTGCATTAGATGGTGAAGTCATCAGCGCACCTGTGATCCAGAACCATATTCCAGGGGGGGCGGGGATCATCACAGGGCGCTTTTCGGTCGAGGAAAGTACGAATTTGGCCGTTCTGCTGCGTGCAGGGGCCCTGCCTGCCAAGCTAGAATTCTTAGAAGAAAGAACCATTGGTCCAGAGCTTGGCGCTGACAGTATCGAGGCGGGTAAAATTGCCTGTATCGTTGCCTTTGCGGCGGTGCTTTTGTTTATGGTTCTAAGTTATGGCCTTTTTGGACTTTTTGCAAATGTGGCGTTGATTTTGAATATCGCGCTCATATTCGGCCTTTTAAGCGCTATTGGCGCTACTCTGACGCTCCCTGGTATTGCGGGAATTGTCTTAACAATCGGGATGGCGGTCGATGCGAATGTTCTCATTTTTGAACGTATTCGAGAAGAGCTCAAAACGGCAAAAGGGCCAGCGCGTGCAATCGAGCTTGGCTACGAGCGCGCTCTAAGCGCGATTATGG
>WTIQ01000184.1 GCA_011525185.1 Paracoccaceae bacterium
GGAGAAACGCCGCCTGCGTTTGATTTGTTGTTCTGGAATGGGGATGGGACCAATCTTCCTGGTGTAATGGCGATGCAATATCTGCGCGGTCTCTGCCAGAAGAATGAGTTTGCACAAGAGGGTTTTTCCCTTTTTGGAACTGTGTTGAAGCTGCAAGACGTGGATGTTCCATTGTTTGGGATTGGCTGCGAAACAGATCACATCGCGCCTTGGAAAGACAGCTATCGCGGCATCCAACAAATGAGCAGTGAGAGCAAAACATTTGTCATGGCGCAATCGGGTCACATTGCAGGCATCGTCAACCCGCCCAGTAAAAAGAAATACGGATATTTCAAAAATGCCAATTTGCAACTAAATGCAGACGATTGGTTAAAAGGGAGCGAATTTATCAAGAGCAGCTGGTGGCCCTTTTGGGCGTCTTGGTTGGCCGAACACTCAGGACCACAAGTTGCAGCACGCGTCCCTGGCACAAAAGAATTCCCAGCGCTTGTCGCAGCCCCTGGTGAATATGTGAAGCGACGACTCAATCAGCCATGAATTTTGCTGCAATGCAGAAAAAAGCTTGACTTGCTGCATTGCAGCATATATGTTCTTTTCATAGCCCGAGTAAATGGTTAAGCCCTAGAAGGAAAATGGACATGGCTGCAACGACTGATATGACCACAATGCTTAAAGATATGATGGGTGCGTTCCCATTTGATACAAAAGCTTTTGAAGACGCATTTAAAAACACCGCAGAATTTAATGAAAAAGTTGCTTCTGTTGCTCTGACAGCTGCGGAGAAGAACGCGGAATTGACGAGCAAGTGGACGAGCGAGACACTCACAAAAATTTCTGACTTGGCAAAAGCCAAAGCTGACCCTGCTGAATATGCAAAAGCAGTCACAGATTTTGCATCAACACAGGCGGAAGTAACAGCTGAAAACTTGGCAGCTTACGCAGAAGTTGCAAAGAAAGCGCAAATGGATGCTGTAGAGTTGCTCATGGCAACGGGTAAAGAAGTGTCTGAGGAAGCGGGCAAAGCGGTTAAAACAGCAACTAATAATGTAACGGCGGCAGCGAAGAAAGCGGCAGCTAAGTAATAGTCTGATCAACGTTCTCCCCGTTGATTGATTAATAGGGTGCGCGTCACACGCACCCTTTCTTTTTTTGCACTAACAGCGTAACGTGTGCTGCAGTGCTGCATTTTGGGAGAAGTAACGTGGCCTCAGAACAAAAACCATTAGTGGTCAAACGGTATGCAAGTCGACGTTTATATAACACAGAAACAAGTGATTATGTGACGCTTGAAGATATTGCTGGTTTCATCCGAGATGGTCGTGACGTGCAGATTATTGATCTCAAAACAGGCGATGATTTAACCCGTCAATATTTATTGCAGATCATTGCTGATCACGAAAGTCGCGGCGACAATGTGCTTCCAGTGAATATCCTAACCGATTTGGTGCGCTCCTACACCACCCAAGCCACCAGCGCGGTTCCAGATTTTTTGGCGATGTCCTTTGATATGATGCGCGCAGGTCAAAGTCAGTTTTTGCAGAATATGGAACAGATGAACCAAGTTGCGAACCTGCCTGGAATGGAGGCTCTTAAATCTCAGCAAGAGGCGTTCTTTAAGGCGATGAGTGACAGTTTCTCAATGGGGACGCTAACACCCCAGCCAAAGCCAGAACCTGAGGCGACATCTTCTGATGATCTTTCTTCAATCAAAGAGCAGTTGGCACAGTTACAAGAACAGCTGAATAAGTTAGGTAAATAAGTATAAAAGCAATCAAAACCCCAAACGATCGCGCATTTGGTACCAGATCATGGCCAGTACCAGCAAAGGGGTGCGTGCAAAGCGACCGCCAGGAAAGGGCAGGCTTGGAATGTTTTGAAAGCAATCAAAGTCGCGCGAGCGCCCCTCAATCGCCTCGGCCATGAGTTTTCCAGCCAAAGTGGCCATGCCCACGCCGTGTCCTGAATAGCCAGAGGCGCTTAGGATGTTTTGATCGGAACGTGTGAAATAGGGGAGCCGCGTCATTGTGATCGCAAGCGTTCCTCCCCAAGCATAATCCAGTTTTATATCTTTAAGTTGGGGGAAAATATGTGTCATTGGCGCGCGTACTGTCGCCGCTAGATCCTTGGGGAACCGATAGCTGTAGTTTTCGCCCCCCCCAAATAAGAGGCGATTGTCATGCGTTTTCCGAAAGTAGTTTACCACAAATTTGGTATCCGCAACGGCGATGTCCTTTTGCAAAACGTTCCATTGGCCTTGCTCCAGCGGCTCGCTGACAGCTATAAAATTGTTGATTGGCATGACGCGCGCTGCAATGCGCGGCTCAAGCGCGCCAAGATACCCATTGCAGGCAAGGACCAAGAAATCGCTTGTCATGTCCCCTTTGGGAGTGGAGACTCTGATTTTACGGCCTTTCTTTATCGCCTTGACTTCGCTGCCTTCAAAAAAACGCACGCCCGCTTTTTGTGCGGCCCGCGAAAGGCCAAAGCAAAGCTTTAAAGGATGCAGATGCGCGGCTCCCCAATCAATATATCCTCCGTGATAGCCTGGAGAGGCACAGAGATCACGTCCCTGCGCGACGTTGAGCGTCTCAATATGCTCATAACCATAATG
>WTIQ01000520.1 GCA_011525185.1 Paracoccaceae bacterium
ACTCTCAACGGTGCAGTTTGGCGCAAAGATCACGTTTTGCTCAATCACCGCATCGCGGCCAATGACGGTGTCATGGCTGAAATACACGGTTTCAGGGGCAAACATATTGACCCCTGCCTCCAGGAAATAGGCACGCATCCTGTCTTGGAAAATGGCTTCTGCTTGAGCCAAATCGTGTCGGGAGTTGACGCCTAGGGTTTCGCTTTCCTCGCAAATAACCACCTGTGCGCTGTGTCCCTGATCTTTTGCAAGAGCGATGCAATCCGTCAGGTAATATTCGCCTGAGGCATTGTCGTTTTTCAGGTGTGCGACCAGAGAAAGCAAAAGAGCGGCAGGTCCAGCCATAACGCCACTGTTACAAAGGGTGATGGCTCTTTCTGTTTCATTGGCGTCTTTGAACTCAACGATGCGGGTAAGATCCTCCCCCTCGGTGACCAACCTGCCATATTTTGCGGGGTCTTGAGCATGAAAACCAAGCACAACAAGGTCCGATCTATGACGTTTTTCCTTGATGGCGCTCATCGTTGCGGCGCTGATAAAGGGGGTATCGGCATAAAGCACGACAATATCGCCCTCAAATCCTGCAAGCGCCTCCGATGCTTGGGCAAGGGCATGTCCTGTGCCCAGTTGCTCGTTTTGCATAACGACTTCTATTTCGGGATCAATTGCTTTTGCAGCTTTGCGCACCTGTTCGGCCTCATGACCCACAACAAGTATGGTTTTTTCTGGCTTAAGAGGGGCGCAGGACCTGAGAGTGTGCTCCAAAAGTGAAGCATGGGCCACTTTGTGCAGCGCTTTGGGGAGGTCCGAGTTCATCCGCGTCCCTTTTCCCGCCGCTAAAATCACCGCTGCAAAGGCCATTTTACTTTTCCCATTTTGTGTCCGATAGTGTTTGTACTTGCTTGATCCTGAGGTGCAAGCTGGTTTTACTCAACTTTCGTTACAGGTTGAAACCTGTGCTCTCAAATTTCGGCAGGGAGGCGCCGATGCAGTCGACGGTGATATTCGATTTAGACGGGACCTTGGCTGATACCAGTGGTGATTTGCTTGCTGCGGCCAATCGGTGCTTTGAGGATATGGGCTTTGGCTCAGTGCTTGAGCCGCTACGCGATGCGCCGACTGCGCTGCGGGGCGGGCGTGCGATGTTGCGCAAAGGGTTAGAGCGCGTTGATAGCCTAAGCGAGGCGCGCATCGAACAGTATTACCCTGTGTTGCTGGAGGCCTACGAGAGCGCCATATCTGTCCACACAAAATTATTTGAGGGGGTGCGTGAGACGGTGGACGCGCTTTTAAAAGAGGGATATCGGATCGGAATTTGCACCAATAAACCCGCTGGATTGGCGGAAAAGCTGATGGCTGAGTTGAATTTTCGCACGCCCTTTGCCTGCCTTATTGGGGCAGATACGTTGCCCGTGAGGAAACCTGATCCTGAACCGCTTTTTGAGGCAATTCGACGTGTGGGTGGGCAGCCCGAAAGTGCCTGCTTGGTTGGGGATTCGATTACCGATCACAAGACCGCCCGTGCGGCAGGTGTGCCAAGCATTTTGGTGGATTTTGGTCTCGCAGACCAAGATTTGTCAGCACTTGAGCCTGAGGCGTTACTGACCGATTTTCGTGCTCTTAGGCCCACGCTTCATGCCTTGAGCTTGAGACCACAGTGAGCGAGGTGCGCGATGAAAACATTCAAAGGTAATTTCACTCAGCAAGAGCCGATTTCAGAGGAGGGTATTGAGGCCGCTGTCAATGTTCTACGCTCGGGTCGTTTGCATCGCTATAATTTGAACCCCGACGAAATAGGTGAAGTTGGGCTTCTTGAGCAGGAATTTGCAGCCTCCATAGGGTCGCGCTATTGTCTTGCGGTTGCGTCAGGCGGCTATGCCTTAGCAACGGCTCTCAGGGCGGTTGAGGTGAGATCTGGAGAACAGATTTTGACCAACGCTTTTAGTCTGGCGCCTGTTCCGGGTGCCATTGCGTCGGTTGGGGGTATTCCCGTTTATGTGGGCGTGACAGAGGACTTGGTGATTGATCTCGATCATCTAAAAGAGCTCGCACAAACAGAGAAATATCGTATTTTGATGCTAAGCCATATGCGCGGGCACATCTGCGATATGGATCGTTTAATGTCCATTTGTAATGAGTATGGTCTGATCGTTGTTGAGGATTGTGCCCATACCATGGGAGCAAAATGGAAAGAGGTCTGCTCGGGACGCCATGGTCGCATCGGTTGCTATTCGACGCAGACCTATAAGCACATGAATTCAGGGGAAGGTGGATTTTTAGTGAGTGATGATCCCGATCTTATGGCGCGCGCAATCATGCTCTCTGGCTCCTATATGCTTTACGCGCGTCACGGCGCTGCGCCTGATGCTAGCGTTTTTGAAAAGGTCAAATATACCACGCCGAATGTATCAGGTCGTATGGATCACCTAAGAGCGGCGATCTTGCGACCGCAGCTCGCGCGCTTGGACGCAAACTGCAAAGCTTGGAATGAACGCTACCTCAGACTTGAAGAGCGCCTCTCTGGTGTCCAAGGAGTGACGCTAATCAGGCGACCAAAGGAAGAACACTATGTTGCGTCTTCCTTTCAGTTTTTACTCTTGGACTGGAG
>WTIQ01000273.1 GCA_011525185.1 Paracoccaceae bacterium
CAAAATAAAGATAGTAGCGACCTAGGCAGTTGGGTAACCATTTAGGCGTTTCAATCAGAGAAGGGCCATTTATATTGTTCCCAACTTTTTTAGTACCAGCCTGCAAAATAGGTTGGTCTAATAATCTTTGAGCTTTGGTAATCAGTTATAAACCCTCGTAAGTTTACTAATAAAATTTATCCAAAATATGAGATGCATTTTCGGAAGCTCTCTTATTTTTCAAACGTTCTGTAACTGTAGCAAACCAGGTGACTCAAATAAATAACTTAGTAAGTGCATGTTAGAAAATATGAGTTGGGGTGGGATTGCCGAAGTTGGAAAGTGTGGAGCATTTGGAAGGTTTTTAGGAGTATAGAAGGGTAGCTGCATTTGGAATAGCCACTTGCAAGTGATCCACCAACTGGGATCGTTTTGTCCTATAAATTCGATCAGCCAGATAAGGATGTTCATATGGTCAAGAATCAAACCAAATTTCAACAATTTTGTAAGGTCAAAAACGACACAATTATTTAAATTCTGAGGTCTAGAAGGCAGTTTGTTCATTATTAGGTTTATGACTGAAGAGTGAGAAAAATTATCTCATAGAACAATGATATAATGTGATGTGTAGCATAGGTCTGTACTTCAAATTTATATACATAAATTTTAAATGTATATAACATCGAAATGTGAACATACGAAAGCCGCTTTGAAGCTCATGAAGGATTTTCTGTCTCTGGTGATGCGGATTACGTTTTGATTGTACAATGTGAAAACTTACAGCGGTTTACTGATTTCATTCATACGACCTTACTGTGGCAAAAGGGTATTGGACAGGTTCGTTCTGAAATTGTCTTAAAGGAAATAAAGAAGTCTGTTGCAGATTAGTCATTTTTAGATACGGCTTATTCGGTCTTTTCTTGACAGAAGGGCGATATTTTTGAACGCTTTTATTCCACAAGAGCGAGATCATCATGACGCCCGAGCTTTGTTATTTAGACTTTGAAAAAGAAGGCTTTTCTACGAAATCGGAGGACGTAAAAGCCGCCCGTGAGCGACATTGGTGCGCTCGGACCCCCTATGGATATGCTGTCCTCTCACACCACCATGTCGGACATTTATTACGCGACAAGAGGTTGCGGCAAGGCAGTTATGCTTGGCCTGAAAAGCAACAGGCAACGGGTAGTTTTGCAGAATTCTGGCAGCGTAGCATTATCTCGCAGGAAGGGGCGCATCACAAAAGGCTCCGTCTTTTGGCAACAAAGGCGCTCTCAGAGGACTTTGTTCTTACGCTTGTGCCCCAGTTTAACGCTATTGCACAGGATTTGTGCATACCCCTTGCGACGAAGCGAGAGTGCGAGTTTCAAAGTGAATTTGCAATGCCATTTGCAGGGCAGGCGATTTGTGTTTTGCTTGATTTACCCCGATCTGAGTGGCGTCCTGTTGCCACATGGGCAAGCACGCTGGGCCTTGCAATGGGGTTAGAATATCAAAAGCATCAAGACAAGATTAATGCCGCCTGTGATGCTCTGAGTGCTCTTGCGGATCAACTGATTAGGCGCGCTCAATCGAATGCGACGGCTTCTGATTTGGTGCGAAGATTGATCGTTCTACATCGGGACTTTCCTGATATTTCACATCAGAATTTAATCGATTTGATTGTCATTATGATCTTTGGCGGTGTCGATACGACTCGCAGTCAATTGGGCTTTCTCATGGCTCTTTTTGATCGTCACCCAGATCAATGGGTGCTCTTAAAGCAAAACCCTACCCTTGCAAAGTCTGCAATAGAAGAGGCGATCCGCGCGTGGCCGACAACAACTTGGGCAACCCGCGAAGCGACACAAGACTTTGAATATGAAGGGGTTGCCTTTAAGAGGTCACAGACTGTGCACCTTTTGGTTCATTCGAGTGCCAAGGATTCTGTTCTTGGTGATCTCCCAGAATTTGATATCCGACTCAGGCAAAAACGCCATCACGGCTTTGGTGGAGGAGCGCATCACTGTTTAGGTCATTTTGTGGCCCGCACGGATATGCGCTGTGCTCTGTCTGCTTTGAGTGACGCAATCGACAGTTTTTCGGTTACAGATGGGGCGATTTATTTGCCTGACCGTGGGAATACCAGCCCAGAATATCTTCCCCTGCGTTATACGGCGAACAGCCATCTCATGGCTTGAGTATGTCGTTTGGATATAAATACAGAGGAAAGCCTAAGCATATCATGAGCGGAGTCTCATTACGGGCAACAGTCCTTTTGATCAATAATGTTTTGAAAAGAGGAAACAGCGCTTTCTGACGCCGTAAAATGGGGCAGTGCGCTCTTCAATGGCAATGTGGCCTGCAGCAGCTGTCATCTTATAGAAGACGACCATACGCTTTTTACAAATATGGGATGTCACAATACAGGCTTTGGTCAGATGCGTGAAGATGCGCGTCAAAACCCACCCTTGAAAACGTGTAGAGGTCTCGTTAGAGGATTTTCGTGAGTTGGGTGTCAAGTTGGTTCATTCTGTAAGTGGTATTCAGCAAGCAGATTTAGGCCGATGAGGGGTTACCCAAGCTCCCGATGGCTGTTGGCTGTTTCGCACCCTGTCATATGCGTCCTGATAATTTTTGAGG
>WTIQ01000279.1 GCA_011525185.1 Paracoccaceae bacterium
GTATACCCCAACGGACTTGCAGATGTGAACCATTTCCACGCGGCGGGGGGCTTGGGCTATATGATCGCTCATTTACTGGACGCAGGGCTTTTGCATGAAGATGTCCAGACAGTCATGGGGCAAGGCCTTGCCGCTTATGCCAGTGAGGCGCGCCTCTCTGGCGAGAGTGTTGTCTTCACGCCTGTCGAAAAAATCAGCCAAAACGAAAAAATTCTGCGCCCCCCCTCTAATCCGTTCCAACAAAGCGGAGGGCTAAAGACGCTGAATGGCCCCCTTGGGAGCGGCATTATTAAGGTCTCTGCTGTGGCAGAAGAGCGTCACATTATCAAAGCGCATGCGCGAATTTTTCATTCTCAAGAGGCCGTGAAAGACGCCTTTAAAGCAGGGCAGTTCAATGAAGATACCATCGTTGTCGTGCGCTTTCAGGGGCCGCAATCCAATGGCATGCCCGAACTGCATGGGCTGACCCCTGTTCTCGCTGTCTTGCAGGACCGTGGTCTTAACGTTGCTCTTGTGACTGACGGGCGCATGTCTGGCGCATCTGGCAAGGTTCCCGCCGCAATTCACCTTAGCCCTGAAGCCGCAGTTGGTGGGCCGATTGCAAAGCTAAGAGACGGTGATGTGATCGAATTGAATGCAAAAACCGGAGAATTGAGCGTAGAAACCCAAGATGACTTTTCCGCGCGCGCTCCCGTTGCACTTGATCTGAGCGCAAATGCCCATGGAATGGGACGTGAGCTATTTTCTGTGTTTCGAAAGAATGCCGATGCCGCGAGCATGGGTGCCAGCGTATTTTAAGACGATTGCAAGGAAAGCGACACTGATATGATGACACCCGAAAAGATGAGCGAGACAACCAAGGAAATTTGTGGCCTCGCACCCGTCATACCCGTCCTTGTCATCAATGAGGTGGCCCATGCAAAACCCTTAGGCCAAGCCCTTATTTCTGGGGGGCTTCCCGTTTTAGAGGTGACCCTGCGCACGCCAAACGCGCTCGAAATAATCCGCGAGATGAGCGAATTAGAAGGCGGCGTTGTTGGCGCGGGTACGCTTTTGACCCCTCACGACGTTGAGCGCGCCTGCGAGGCTGGCGCAAAATTTGGGGTGTCGCCCGGCGCAACCGAGACGCTTTTGAGCGCCTGTGAGGAGGCAGACCTCCCCCTTTTACCGGGCGCGGCCACATCAAGTGAAGTTATGCGCCTTTATGAGCGCGGTTACAGCGCCCAAAAGTTTTTTCCAGCCGAGGCAAATGGCGGCGTTGCAGCGCTTAAGGCCATCGGCTCCCCCCTGAATCAAGTGTCTTTTTGTCCCACGGGAGGGATCAGCCCTCAGAATGCACAAGACTACCTTGCCCTTTCAAACACGCTCTGTGTGGGGGGAAGTTGGGTCGCGCCGCAAGACATGCTCGAACGTAAGGACTGGCAGAGTATAACAGAATTGGCCCAAGCCGCTTCTATACTTTCGGCCTGATAAGTTTGGAGAGAATAGCGCTGCGATAAAATCTGAAAGACGCCGCCCTTAGGCAGTGAGGGTAAGCCTAGCAATTTTTTGCGGGTCAGATCAGTGGCGTGGCCGCCCTCTCCAGCCACCGCGACGGCGTGGTGCGGCGAGGGTTTGTAAGCCTTCTCGAAGTGTTTGTGTCATCGGATGATCAGGTGCGTCGTCCTGATACTGCGCCAATACTTCAGAAATCACTTTTTGCGTATCACGCTCCACAGGCACGCCTAGTGCCCAATCAAGAAAGATACTGCGACATTCTCCAAGCGTTATACCGTCGATATTATACGCCTCTCTGATCAGCGCTTTGGGATCGTTTTCATCACCTTTCATCGTTGTCATCAGCTCCAACTGGTTTAGGCACAATCTGCTCGATAAGTGAGGTCACTTGCATTGCATAATCTTGAATGCGTTCGAGCAGACACTCAACACTCTCACACTCTGTAAAACGCTCCAGCGTGGTTTTCGCTCGCGAAGACAGCGCCTCAAAGTCCGTATGCGACATTCCCAAAATAACCGTCACAACGCGCACTGACCAAAAAAACCGATATGCCGTTGCAACAAAAGCGGCCTCTTGACCCTGAAGGTATCTCCCATCGGCAAGAGCCTGCAATCCAGATAAGACATCCCGCTTTTCTCCCCCCTGCATGAGACGCCCCAATTGCGCCAAAAGCTCTATATCTTGAAGACGCCCTGCCCCGTCTTTTACATTGCTCTTTGCAACATCGGGTTTTGCCTCTGCAATGCGCAAACGCATATCGCCAAGCGCACGCGCAACCGCGTCGAACGGCTTGCTTGTTAACAGAGATTGACGAAACCTTTCAACACCGCGATGCAAATCCGCTGGCCCAGCAATCACACGCGCCCTGGTCAGAGCCAAATGCTCCCAAATCCAAGCCTCCTTGGCCTGATAACTTTGGAACGCAGGCCAAGAGGTGGCCACGGGGCCTTGGTTGCCCGACGGGCGCAATCTCATATCAACTTCATAAAGGCGTCCTTCCGACATCTGTGCGCTCAGCGCTGTTACCAGTGCTTGTGTCAAGCGCGCATAATAGGTGCGCGGATGCAGGGGGCGCTTTCCCCCCGACATCTCTGACTCC
>WTIQ01000055.1 GCA_011525185.1 Paracoccaceae bacterium
CGGCACATAAGCCAGTCACAAACTTTACCCTGCTCTGCCATGCTGTGATCAGCGTGAAAAAGAGGACCGAGATCACAATCGCTTCCGCACCAAATCGCACATCGGCAAGAGACGCAAATGGCAGCTCAAGCTTCCAAGACGATAGGCCCAATCGCAATGGCGCTAAAACCCCTTTCATCATTGCATGCGCCGTGATGGCAAAGACCAGTAAGACGATTGCGGCGCGTAAGTTTCCTGTTCCGCTCAAGACAGTGAGACGCGACACACACCCCCGCGTCAAAACGGCCCCAAAGCCAAATAAGAGCCCACCGAGCTCAACCGCGAGATATGAAAGGCTGGTTGAGCGCAAAGGATGCTCCTCGACTGCAATCCATCCGCTTCGCTCAGCAATCAATGAACCCGTAACAGCACAGGCAAAGGCAATGACCCAAACGGATTTCGCCGTATCGCTCTGCCCCGAATGCGCCCCGAGAACAGCACTTCGCAAACAAAACCCAGTTGCAAGTGCCAAAGCACCAAACAAAATGCCAAAGGCAAATCCCGCTGCTTGTTGGAGTTGTAGGGCACTAAAGGGCACATCGAACATTTCAAAAATCATTGCGCATCCATTCAATATGATAAGGCAGACTGGAACGTGTGATTTACGCACCTTAGCGCTTCGTTCAAGGCCAGAGAAAAGACCTATGTTCTTGCTCAACACAGCAATCAGAACGACAGTTTGTCGATCCCTTCAAAATCAGACAAAATGCGCCGTCTAGGATCACGGCATGAGCGTTTCAGTCCTAAATGCAATGAATTGAAGCCACCTCTGGTCGTTCTAGATGACCGCATCCTCTCGAATTGGACAATCAGAGAGCAATCGCTCAAAGTAAAAGGGCGTGAGATCGAGCGTACTGTAACTTCCGTTTATGATCCACTCCGCGAGCCCCTGCCCAAGTGCAGGCGCCTGTTGCAGCCCGTGACCAGAAAATCCGTTCATAAAAAGAAAGTTCTCGATCTCGGGATGTGGCCCGAGAATGGCATTTTGATCAATGGTGTTCATAGCGTAATGCCCAACCCAAGTATGAGTTAGCTTTATATTCTCAAAGGCGGGAATGCGCGCGGCCAGAGCGGGCCAAATTTCTGTCTCCCAGAGATCGTGATCAATCGCAAAATCATCACAAGAGACGTCTGGATCAAGGGCATCATGCCCCCCACATAAATAGGTGCCACCTCCATTATCGCGCACATGAAATCCAGAGGGATCAATAGTAAGTGGCAAATCACACGGCAAAGGCTCTGCTGCCTTAAATATCCATGAATATCGCTTCTTTGGCACAACGGGGAGCTTAATCCCCGCCATTTCGGCCACCTTTGCGGCGCGTGGGCCTGCACAATTGACAAGCGTCCCGCAGGGAATGCTCTGGCCGCTGGACACAATAACTTCGCACACAGTGCCCTGTCCTGCGTGTCGTCCAATGGCGAGCACTGTTTCATTTACATACTCGACGCCCAAGTCCTGTGCTTTTCGTTTAAACCAGTCAAACACAGTCGCCCCATCCCAATAGCCTTCGTCTTTCTGGTTCAAACTCCCCAGCAACACATCATCCAAGTCGTAAAACGGATATCGAGCAGCAATGTCCTCGGGTGATAAAATCTGCGTATCGACGCCTTCTCTGCACTGAATCTCACTGAGCTCTCGCAAACGATCTGCTGCATTTCCTGTGCCTGCAAGATAGAGGTACCCAAAAGACCAAATATCCAACTCAGGCACACGTGGATCATCGCCCAGATAGTGGCGAAAATCTTTGATGCAGCGCGCTCCATACTGCGAAATTTGAATATTTAGAGGTGTGCTAAACTGCTGGCGAATACAGGAATTCGTATGTGCCGTAGAACTAAGCTCATAGGTCGGATCTTGCTCAATCACGAGAACACGCCCGTCAAAGCCATTCTTCTTCAAATGAAACGCCAATGACGAGCCCATCATCGCGCCTCCAACAATGACGATGTCATAAGATTTATGTTTCGGGGTTTTTGAGAAAATCATGATTAAGGTCGCACGCATGTTGGCGGAAAAAGAGTAAAGGTGCAACGTGCGCCTCCCATACGTTCAGCCGCAATTGCTACAGAAGGAAACACCATTACCTTTGCTTAAGCAATCAGAAAAAATTTGATCGCTTACGCCGTCGAAATAAAAGGTACAGGCGTTGTCATGAAAGATGGGAAGGCAATCCCAAATGCTACCAGCAATTTTTCAAAACCTTCAAGCTCTAATTTTTTAGAACAGTTCATTATCCCTATGGCATTGGAGCAAATTTCAAATTAGCCTGCTCGTAATCAGGTCCGCCCAGAGGAGATGCAGGTGCCTTTCACGCTAGAAGAGCTTATAAAGATTAGGCATGACTTTCACCAAGAGCCAGAACTGGGCTTTCAGGAGAGCAAAACCAAAGAAAAAGTTGCCCAGTATCTCAAAGAGTTAGGCTTGGAGGTGAGCGTCGGCGCTGGTGTCGTCGGGATACTGCGGGCTGGACAAGGAAACCGTGCGATCGGGTTGCGGGCAGATATGGATGCGTTGCCCATTGATGAGAAAAGCACACATAACTATCCCTCAAAAC
>WTIQ01000499.1 GCA_011525185.1 Paracoccaceae bacterium
GGAAATTGTACGCAAAAGCTCGCCCGAGACACGGCGGTCATTGATCCACGCCGTTTTTCGCCCGTCTTTTGCATTTATTCTGCGCAAAATGAGTTCATCGCCTTCACTCAGGCCTGCCTCGATTAACGCCTTTTTCGCAGGGGCATTTTGAGAGACGTCAAAGATGGCCGAGACTTCGCCTTGCTCTGCGCCTTTGCGCACCAAGTCAGCACGCCCACGCCAGCCCAAAACGAAGCCGAGACTATCCAGTAAGATGGATTTCCCTGCACCCGTTTCACCCGTCAAAACATTTAGACCCTGCTCAAACTCAAGCTCCAAGCGAGATATGATTAACATATCCTTTATGAACAGCTGTTTGAGCATGAAACAGTCAGACCTTTGTTATTAGAGCCACTGTCCCTTTATGACCTGTCTATGAATCCGCCGCAACCAACCGTTTCCAGTGGCTCTTGGAGATAACCCCTGTTCTTGCAAAAGCGCATAAGAGCTCTTGTACCAGGTGCTATCATTGTAGTTATGCCCCAAAATAGCGCCAGCTGTTTGCGCCTCTTCTGTCAAACCAATTGACAAATACGACTCAACCAGCCTGTGCAACGCTTCGGCTGTGTGATTGGTTGATTGAAACTCTTCAACAACGCGCCTAAAGCGATTGATTGCAGCGCTATGATAATTGCCTTTGAGGTAATAGCGGCCGATTTCCATTTCTTTGCTGGCCAGATGATCATAGGCCAAGTCAAATTTGCGCCGCGATGGCTCAGCATATTCACTGTCAGGATATTGTTCAAAGACAATGCGAAACGCCTGCAACGCTTCACGCGTTACTTTTTGGTCGCGCCCAATTGCATTAATTTGGTCATAGTAGCTCAGCCCAATCAAATAATATGCATACGCCGTGTCTTTTTCCGCTGGATAAAAATCCGCAAAACGTGATGCAGCAGCTCGGCTGCCCTGATAATTTTCGTCCTTATTAAGAGCATATGCTTGCATAATGAGACCACGTTTGGCCCATTCAGAATAGGGGAACAAGCGCTCAATTTCTCCAAAATAAAAGGCACTTTTTTCATAGCGCCCCTTGGAAAGCTCAATCTCACCGCGTTTGTAAATTTCAGCCGCGCTCAGCGATTGCTTTTCGATATCTTCAACATCCATAGTGTCGGACGCGCACCCCAAGAGGAGTGCCGTCAGAGCAATCGAGATCGTGAAGCGTATTATCCTAAATCCAGCAGCCATCGTTACTTATATTCTCCAGCCTTGGCAAAACCCAATCTACGACTTTCGAGCCAGACATGCCCAATCACCACCGAATATTCAACCATCTTTATCCACCGCCGCAGCATAACACGGGCCGATTTAAGAGCGATTTTCCTGTAAAAGCGAGCAGTTTTTAGTCAGTGGCAAGGGCTTGCCAATTCAAAGCCTATGCGACCAGTTCAATCTCTTCTAACGAAGCATGTACCCCAGGAAGCATATCATGCATTTCGCGCGTACAGGGCACAATTTCAAAGGCATCTGACGTGTTGAATAAGGTTTTAATCAAACCCGCTGTTACAGCATGCCCCGCACGGTGTCCTATATAGTGCCCTAAGATTGGCATACCTGCCAGACCAAGATCACCCACAGCATCGAGCATCTTGTGGCGAACGGCTTCATCTTCGTGCCGAAGACCGCCGGGGCTTAAAACGTCAGAGCCATTGACAACCACAGCATTTTTAAGATTGCCGCCGAGGGCAAGCCCCTGCTCCCGCATCGCCTCCACGTCAGAGAAACGACAAAACGTCCGACTGGCACAAAGCTCTCGAACAAATGAGCCGTTTGACAAACACAGCGACTTGGACTGTTTGCCAATCGCTTGTTCCTTAAAATCAATATCAAAGGTCATCCATGGCTTCGAAGACGGCACCAGTTTTGCAACTGCCATCCCTGAACGGTATTCAACCTCTTTCAAGACGCGCAAAACCCTGAGTGGACTGGGCAGTGGGTTGACGCCAACAGACAAAATCTTGGAGGCAAAAGGCTGTGCGCTGCCATCAAGAATCGGAAGTTCTGGTCCGTCAATTTGCAATACTGCGTTATGAATACCACACCCGACAAGTGCAGCCATCACATGTTCGATGGTAGATACGGACACACCGTGAGCATTCCTCAACATCGTGCACAGAGGAGACACCTCTGTATTTTTCCATGTTGCAGCAATCGTGTTGTCTTTGCCTTCGACATCTATGCGCTCAAAAACAATGCCGTGATCCGCGGGAGCTGGCAAAATTTTTAGCGAAACCGAAGCCCCGCTATGAAGACCAACACCTTGGAATTCAACACAGTTTGATATGGTAGCTTGCAAAATGCACTCCGCCCCAGACAGTTCTGTCATTGAGGATCAGCTTATTCATCGACGACAACGAGTACAATTCAAACTTTGTGACTGTTTGTTACAATCCATAAGGTTAGCGGCAAAGTTTCGCTTATTCGTATGTTAGCTACTTTTGCGCCTTCAAACCGTGCCAGAATTTAGGCGTAAGAGCTGATATCAATTTGCTTGTCGACGTAAAAACGCTGGGACCTCAATCCGCTCTTGCTCTGGATCAGCCGCTTTTTCG
>WTIQ01000297.1 GCA_011525185.1 Paracoccaceae bacterium
GACAAGGGCGTTGATTATCCTGACTTACAATATCACTTTCTGCCCATCGCAATCCGCTATGATGGCAGGATGGCAGCGGCAGGACATGGGTTTCAAGCGCATGTAGGTCCTATGCGCAGCCCGTCGCGCGGGGCCGTCACCCTGCGTAGTGCAGAGCCAAAGGAGCCGCCTAGGATTCTTTTCAACTACATGTCCCACGAAAAAGACTGGTCTGATTTCAGAAAAGCGATCCGATTGACCCGAGAAATCTTTGATCAACCAGCCTTTGCGCCGTATTACGACTATGAAATTCAGCCTGGCAGTGCATGTCAAAGTGACGTGGAATTAAACGAATTTATTCGTGCCCATGTGGAGAGTGCCTATCACCCCTGCGGTACCTGTAAGATGGGGCGCGAAACGGACCCAATGGCTGTGGTAGATTCCCAAAACCGTGTCATTGGGATCTCTGCTTTGCGGGTTGTGGACAGCAGTATTTTTCCGCAGATTACAAACGGCAATTTGAACGGGCCCTCAATCATGGTTGGTGAAAAAGCAAGCGACCATATCTTGGAGCGACCCGTCTTGGCGCGTTCCAACTTGCAGCCTCAAGTTTCGCAAGAGTGGCAGAATCATCAGCGCTGACACCGTGTAATTAGCCCGTCTCATCGCTGCGGAGCGGGCCCATATACAATTGTATATAATATGTCGCGCATGAGTGCGGAATAATACATATTTGGACCTTAAACTGGCGCAACCCTAAGGCGTAATATGGCCAATAGTTATTAAGACTTTAGTTGGTGCTGAAATGAGAACTGCCAGTTTCAATACTCATCGCGGACATGTGGTTGCGCAACGGGATACACACCTCGCACATTTACTTCGGGGGTATATTTACTTTACAAATCGATTGGAGCGGAGAGGGTCCAAATGCACGGCAGGCGCTACGGAACTTGGTCACTTGGTAGTCTTGTGTAGCACTCTTGATCAACAAATTTGTGACCATCTCGCATAGACAAGCATTTTCCTCTGGTCAAATTTGACCCCACTTGAAATAACGGTGTAAAGAGCGTTCGATTTTATCATGAGTCTATTGGACTTGTTGTAAACGTCGCATCATTGTGCCGAAGGGGACTAGAGGACATATATGAAGGATATTCTTGCAGAATTGAACGATCGGCGAGAGGCGGCGCGTCTCGGCGGTGGAGAAAAACGGATTGCGGCACAGCATTCAAAAGGCAAGCTGACCGCCCGCGAGCGCATTGAGCTCCTCTTGGATGATGGCAGTTTCGAAGAATTTGACATGTTCGTATCCCATCGGTGCACTGATTTTGGAATGGAACAGCAACGTCCCGCAGGCGATGGAGTGGTAACTGGTTGGGGCACAATCAATGGTCGCATGGTCTATGTGTTCTCTCAGGATTTTACGGTATTTGGCGGCTCTCTTTCAGAGACACACGCTCAAAAGATTTGTAAAATCATGGATATGGCCATGCAAAATGGTGCGCCTGTTATTGGTTTAAACGACTCAGGTGGTGCTCGTATCCAAGAGGGGGTGGCCTCTCTGGCGGGTTATGCAGAGGTCTTCCAGCGCAATGTGATGGCCTCGGGTGTTGTCCCTCAAATCAGTGTCATTATGGGGCCTTGCGCAGGCGGAGCGGTTTATTCGCCCGCGATGACCGACTTTATCTTTATGGTGAAAGACAGCTCATACATGTTTGTGACGGGGCCAGATGTGGTGAAAACAGTCACAAACGAAGTGGTGAGCGCGGAGGAGCTCGGCGGCGCGTCTACGCATACCAAAAAATCCTCCGTGGCTGATGGTGCTTTTGAAAACGATGTGGAAGCGCTCAGTGAAGTGAGGCGCTTGGTGGACTTTTTACCGCTCAATAACCGCGAAAAGCCGCCAGTGCGTCCGTTTTTTGATGAAACAGACCGCATAGAGACCTCTTTGGATACGCTCATTCCAGATAATCCAAACACGCCGTATGACATGAAGGAATTGATCCTTAAGATCGCGGATGAGGGGGATTTTTACGAAATCCAAGAGGAGTTTGCCAAAAACATTATCACGGGTTTTGTCCGCCTAGAGGGGCAAACCGTCGGTGTGGTGTCCAATCAGCCCATGGTTTTGGCAGGCTGTCTCGATATTGACAGTTCGCGCAAGGCGGGGCGGTTTGTGCGGTTTTGTGATGCCTTTGAAATCCCGATCCTGACGCTGGTCGATGTGCCGGGCTTTCTACCTGGCACGGGCCAGGAATATGGCGGCGTGATCAAGCATGGCGCGAAGCTTCTTTTCGCCTATGGCGAGGCGACGGTGCCGAAGGTCACGGTGATCACCCGCAAAGCCTATGGCGGGGCTTATGACGTGATGGCGTCAAAGCATCTGCGGGGCGATTTCAACTATGCATGGCCGACAGCGGAGATCGCGGTGATGGGCGCCAAGGGCGCGACTGAGATCATTCATCGGGGCAAGAGTCCGGAAGAGATCGAGGCCGAAACCAAGGCCTATGAGGACCGTTTCGCCAATCCGTTTGTGGCCGCCGAGAAAGGCTTCATCGACGAAGTGATCATGCCCCATTCCACCCGCCGTCGCGTCAGCCGTGCTTTT
>WTIQ01000220.1:0-1357 GCA_011525185.1 Paracoccaceae bacterium
GGATCAGGCTTCGGTCTTTCAGACTGCCCTTGGCGTGTGATCCAGCCCCGTGGTATGCCTTACAATGATACCGCCACTGTCTAGTAACCGTCCAGCATCAAGGAATGTCTTGCGCCATTTAATTGGCTAATCTTCAACCAAATAAACTTCCTCGTCTCTCCCAACAAATTCGATGTACAATATGCGGATAAAATGGGCTTGCTTCAAAGTTGGCAGCCAAACTGGATCGCTATGGCGCTCCCAAACATCAGCTGAAAAACGTTTGGCCCATGGATTTGATACTTCGCGCATAATTTTTGGCCATAATTTCATCATGCGGTTTAGCTCAAGTCGATCCATTCCGCCTTTGGGGTATCGTGAGAGCGTATACATCTTATGCCTGCTTATAAGCATGCGCTGATTTAAATTTCTTTTCAGCGTAGTTAAGTATCTCTTCTACATCATAGATAGCTGACCGATTTGGTTTCCTTACCACAAGTGGCCACGTCGCGATGGTTCTTGGCTTTATTGGAAAATAAAAGTGACTAATGATGGCGGCGCAAGTTTCTCTGTCAGCGTATTTTGGTAACGCCAAATCATCATTCCACTGAATGCATCTACCAGCCATTGCTTACTCCTGTGTGTTTATGCATTAAAAATGACACACGGGAGATTTTTTTGCTAAATCTGAAGTATGAGTTTTTTTACCCCTTACTTTCCCACTCTTTCCAAACCCTCTCGCAGGGGCCTTGCCAATCTGCAAGCGGTAATTCTGTGTCCAGCGATTTTCGATCTCGATTTATTTGCGTCGTTCTAACATCAAAATAATTCAAAGCGTTTTGTACAGCTCGGCAATATTCTGTAGTGGGTTCTCCTTCTGGAGACTTGCCAAAGGTAATCGTTTTACCTTGCTCATTAATGACGTCGGCCACCATTCTTGCTATATATAGAGCTTTGTAATTTAGACCGCCTTTTGTGGAGTTTTTTCGGCGAATATTTTTGTGCTGTTCAAGGACTATTTCTAATTTGGTACCTAATTCATCTGCCTTTGGGGAAATCAGAAGCCCTGTATCTAACTGCTTATTCGTTGATATTTGTGAGAGTTTAGAAAGGCTTTCAATTGTTTTCCTTGTGTGTTTCAACGCGCGTTCCAAACATTCGATGTCTGCATCTAGAGTTTGCTTGTCCAGCCCATCCACTGCTTCGTAAACTTTATGTTTTCTGAATGAAGAAAGTACAATATCGAAGTCACATTTCAAATTTGCCGCTAACAATTTACAGCAAAGGTGTTCATCTGGTGTTACATATTCTGTCATTGCATTTGTTCCTTTAGAAACTCCCCCCACCACTCCATGACTTCACGCCGCCGCTTTACATG
>WTIQ01000220.1:1367-2586 GCA_011525185.1 Paracoccaceae bacterium
TGAGCGGGTTACAGATTGCTTATGATTAAGAAGACCATCAATTAGACTTTCACCAAATTCAGAGTGTTCGGCGACTAACGTTGAGAATGTTCTTCTTAAGTCATGAAGTTTAAAGTTCTGAACTGCAGTTGCCTTGCGAACTGATGCGTTGAAGTGAGACCATGATCGCATCGGTTGCCCAGGTTTGCTTGAGAGCTGAAACACACGCTGGTCTTCCGTTTGTGTCCCTATTTGTAACTGCTGCTTAGCCAGTTCAGACAACGGCATAACAAACGCTTCACTGTTCTTTGTGTCTGCGGCTGAGAGCGATATTTCCATGCGGGAAACGTTTACATGCTCAACTGTCAGTTCGGCTGCTTCATCTGCGCGGAACGGAGTTGTGATCAGAAAGCGGAGATAACGAAGATAGACGTCTTTAAGAGGCTGCTCTGGGTTCCACAGCCTATTTAAGATTTCTGCATCATAAAACGTACTTCTGGGGGCAGGGGGCTTCGGTCTGCGCTTCTTTGAGACGCTTTGCGCAGGATTGGATTGAATGACCTTTTGATCCTGCAAAAAGTCCAAGAAACGTGACATTGCCCCAAATCGGTGACGTGCAGTTGCAGGGCGGTCGCGATGCAGTTGCAACAAGTTTTTGACGTTGTCTTCTTTAACGGAAGCGGGCGGCTGATCTGTCATCTCCAGCTCAGCTAATCCTAAGCGTACATGAGATGCTTCATAACGTTTGTGTCGTGTATCATCGCCCAATTCTGATCTTACATATACATCAAGCCACCACGTTAGCGGACGATCAGCATCACTTGCATTGAGCTGATTACGCTGGGCTTGTCGTCTCTCAACAGCAGGGTCACCCCCATCTCTCACCAGAGCCTTAACTTGCTCTGCCTCAAAGCGCGCCTCTGTTGGCGTCATAGTCATTACATCACCCAGCTTCAGGGTGCGCATAGGAAAACGCTTCCCACCGAAATCAAAGCCGCGCTTGCGATAAGCATACGTCCAGCTAGCAGTCCGCGAATTGATGGCCAAGCGAAGGCCTTTGCAATCTGTATCAGCCAAGAACAGGCGCCCATTCATTGCGCGTTGAGCTTTGATCGCTTTCTCTATGGCTTTCTTATCGATGCGAAGGTGGATGGTTGACATGAGCGAGACAATCAGCGAGACAAAACATGTCTGACTATGTACCCTCATGTGAGGCTATGTAAAGATTACACTACTCAAA
>WTIQ01000047.1 GCA_011525185.1 Paracoccaceae bacterium
ATTAGTCCCATTGTGATGTTCTCCCCGCGAAGGCTTCCTCACTTAGGTGATATTTTTGGCGAAAAAACTCTCGTCTCGCTTGATCCAGCCCCCTTACCTCCCGCGCGGGTTGTTGCAAACTTTCTAAGACTGGGCCGAGTATCGGCAAGGCGAAAATAGTAATTTCTTCGCTCAATCGCGTAGGCGTCTGAAAAATGGTAAGGTGCCGCTTTGGCGGCCGCATGCGCCTTGGCCTGTGTTTGTGGTCCTATCAACCCATCGACCGTGACGTCAAATTCCATCTTGTTTAATAGATGTTGAAGCAATTTCACTGCTCTGGGACCTGCGTTAACATACATGTCAAAAAGAGAGGGCTGTATCATTGATGGCAGGCTGTCCAATTTGGGCCGATGAATGTGATGCTCCAGAAAAATGTCTGCCGCAATGGTATGCGTGAGGGCATGTACGTCCTCAACTGTGATTTTACCATCTCCCGTCAGATCACGATTGAGACGTTTTAAGGTGCCCAAAGTCACCCCATATTTCGTAGCACCACCTGGATCGTCTGGATCATCTACAAATCCGCCCTCGGTCTCTACAATCTGTTCCGCAATTTTTCGAATATCTGTCATCGTATCCTCAAAGCTACGAAAATAGCATGAGTTTTTTTACGTTGAGCAGAGGTAAAAGCTGCGATCTATGCTGTTATTGCTCTTGGTAGACACCTTGCTCTTTTAGAGCATCCACAACTTCCTTCGGCATGTAGGATTCATCATGTTTTGCAAGTATTTCAGATGCTTCAAAGGTATTTTTAATGTATTTTCCAGTGCCAATCATACCTTGATTTTCGGCAAATAAATCGGGCAAAATTCCCGCATAACGTACCGCAACACTTGCACCGCCATCGGTGACGCGAAACAAATGCTCGCCATTTGGACCCTTTTTCATACTGCCCTCTTCTACCAGTCCACCGAGGCGGAATACCTCACTGGCTTCAGGTGGCTGTTCGACGAGTTGCGATGGCGAACGGAAATAATTGATGCCATCGCGCAAAGCATAGCCTACCAAGGCTGTCGAAATCGCCAACATGATAAAGGCTGCGACAATAATTTGTACGCGACGCTTTTTGCGCAGGTTTTTCACTCTTACGCCCTTTCACATCAAGGAAACAAAGGCACCATCATAAGACCCTCGGTCTCGTTCTCACCTAGCATTAAATTCGCATTTTGAAGCGCTTGTCCACTGCTCCCTTTGGTCAAATTGTCCATTGCGCCAACAACAATGGCCCGCCCTTCAATACGGTCTCCCGTCACGCCGATATGCACAAAATTTGACCCTCTCACGTGATGGGTACTGGGCGTTTCTCCAAAGGGCAGAACCAAAACAAAGGGTTCATCCTTGTAGGCTTCAACCAGCGCATCATAGACCGCTTGGGGGTCTCCCTTTACATAGCCTGTCGCCAAGATGCCCCGATTTACAGGCAGGAGGTGCGGTGTAAACTGAATTTTGACCGGTTCACCAGCCACTGCGCTGAGTTCTTGGTCAAATTCGCCCAAGTGCCGATGCGTTCCGCCTACCGCATAGGCGTTATATCCCTCAGATAGTTCTGAGTGTAGCAAGTTTTCTTTCGGAGAACGCCCCGCACCAGAGACAGCGCATTTCATGTCCAAAATGATATCGTCGGGTGAAACAACTTTCTTCTCGAGCAGGGGCCGCAGCATATATTGCCCTGTTGCAGAATTACATCCCGTTCCCGCGACAAGCCGCGCCTTTGCAATCTCCTCACGATAAAATTCGGTGAGCCCGTAAACAGCCTCTTTTTGCATTTCCACAGCGCTATGGTCATTGCCATACCATTTTGCATAGCTCTCTGGATCGCGCAGCCGGAAATCCGCACTGAGATCAACGATCTTTAAATGTTTTGGCAACTGAGAAATGACCTCTTGTGAAGTTTTATGCGGGAGTGCGCAAAAACATAGATCAACATCGCTAAAATCAACCTCATCAAGGGTACTCAGAGGGGGAAGGTTCAGATGGCGCAGGTGAGCGAATACCTCATCCATCGGTTTTCCCGCTTTGTTATGCGCAACGAGCGCGACAATTTCAAACTTGGGATGGGTGGCAATCAGCCTAATAAGCTCGGCTCCCGTATAGCCAGACGCTCCAATTATAGCGATTTTATGTGACATAGCTTTTCTCTACTTGTTTTGATTGACGTGATAATTCAGATCGATTGGAATACGATCTTTCGTCGCAAAAACTCTGTGGCGCGATCAGAGACGAAGCTTGCATCGCCTGTTGTTAGAAATTTAGTCACGCTTCCTGCTCCGTACATATCAGGGTGTCGTTTGAGATAATCTGCTAAACTTTCCGCGACAAGCCCTGCTTGTGAAAATACACGCACATTTTCACCAAGGGCCTCCTGAAATATGCTTTGCATGAGGGGATAATGCGTGCATCCGAGAATGGCGGCATCGGGATCTGGCATTTTGCGCTTAAGTGCAGCCACGTGACTGCGCACGAGCGCCTCTGCTAAAATCATATCCCCCTCCTCAATCGCATCTACAAGACCCCCACAGGATTGCGCCTCTACATCTACTC
>WTIQ01000098.1 GCA_011525185.1 Paracoccaceae bacterium
CCTGTGGGCTGTGCATTTCAAGAAAGATGTCCCTATGCGAGTTCAATATGCAGAGAAGAGGCGCCGGCGTTAATCTCTACATCTGAAGGAGTTCAGGTGGCCTGTCACAATGCAAATATAGCACCTCGATAGATAAATAATTCGCTGACGAAGCATACTCATCACGCAAATTAACAAAAATTACGCCCTAAATGCAAAAATCGATACACCGTATCAAAACTGCAGATTTATCCGAAAAATCAAAACTATATCAACTCCCCTCCTTTTTTGTTCATAGAAATTGCTACCACTCCATGATCAGTGGTTTGCTGGCCCCATGAGTCAAAAAAGGCCAGCGTAAACTGGCCTTTTAGGTGCTCACAGAGTGAAGCCGTTATTTACAAGCCCCACTTTGCCGCTGTAGCTTCAAAGAAGCCTTTTGCTTTTTTGAGTTCAATCCAACTGTTTACGTAGTTGATCCAAACTTGATCACGTTGAGGCAAAAGCATTGCGATCGGTGTTGGCGCTCTGGCTTCGCTGACTGGGATCTGGCGAACATTTGGGAATTTTTCTACGAGCGTAGAGCCCTCAATATTTGAAGTGATGAAGACATCTGCGCGACCTGCAAGGACTTCCTGATAGCCGCGTGCTGGCGCTTCGACAACATTGATTGTGGCGTTTGGAAACCACTCACGCACGAGCTTTTCAAAGGTCGTACCCAATGTCGTAGATACTTTTACTGAGCTTTTGTCTACTGACTCCCAGCTATCGAATTGTCCAATTTTATCTTCAGTTGTGAACGGGAGAATTTCCACCGAAATATAACTGTCTGAGTAACCTGCCGCTTTTAGGCGGGCTGGACTAATCGAGGCCGAACCCGTCATATGATATTTGCCAGCAACAACGCCATTTACCAGTGTTTTCCAGTCGGTAGGCACAAGCTCAAGCTCTACGCCCAAGTCCTTGGCAAGTTCTGTCATTATATCGATATCGTAACCGACATAGCTGTTGGTCGCAGTGTCTCGTACACTCATGGGGTTCCAGTCGCCGGTCGTGCCAACTTTTAGAACTCCATCGCTCAATATCTCGTCAAGCGCTGATTGCGATACTGCCTGCGTCGCAACCAATGAGCCCACAAAGGCTGTGATGACACCAAGTTTCTTTAAAAAGTTCATAGATTTTCCTCTCACAATGGGAATTGATCATTTTCAGTCATATCCAACTCTTGCTTCATAAGCTATCTTTGAATGTATAAAACTCAAAAGCAATAGCCATTGATAAAGTTAACAAACCAACTGCATAGTTGTGGGATATCGAGTCGCAAAAATTAGCAGGTGTTGTCACATGGAGCCAGCAATTCAAATCAAGAACCTCAACAAGTGGTTTGGATCCTACCATGCGCTCAAAGATGTCAATTTGAGTGTTTCGAATGGTGAGCGAATTGTCATATGTGGTCCGTCTGGTTCCGGGAAATCAACCTTGATTCGCTGCATAAACTCACTTGAACAGCACGACTCTGGAGAAATTACAGTCGACAATATTGTTCTTAATCAGAGCAAGGAGTCCATTGCGGCAATCGGTGCGGAAGTGGGGATGGTCTTTCAGCAATTTAATCTATTTCCTCACCTCAGTGTAGTACAAAACCTGACACTCGGGCCGATGAAAGTTCGTGGATTAACACGATCTGACGCAGAAGAGCGCGCGATGCGGATATTGGAGCGTGTCAAAATACCAGAGCAAGCGCACAAGAGACCTAGTGAGCTCTCGGGCGGCCAGCAACAGCGCGTTGCCATTGCACGGTCACTTTGCATGGAGCCTAAAATCATGCTCTTTGATGAGCCAACATCAGCGCTTGATCCTGAAATGATAGCAGAGGTTTTAGATGTCATCGTAGATTTGGCCGAGGAGGGGATGACAATGATTGTTGTGACCCATGAAATGGGCTTTGCGCGGCGTGCAGCTGATCGAATGGTATTTATGGATCAAGGTGAAATCATTGAAACGGGAAAAACCAAGTCATTCTTCGAAGCTCCGTGCTCAAATCGCTGCAAGAAGTTTCTAGATCAAATTCTACATCACTAGGGGTAATGACGGTGAGCCTTCGCAATTTCGCAATTCTTGTTTTGCTGATGTTTCTCGCGGGATGTTCCTCGGGCGGAAATTGGGGTTGGTACGTCATCGATCCAACGACGCAGCAGGGCTACAATAATATTCGGTTCCTCATAAACGGCTTTGGCGCGACAATTTTGCTGTCGCTCATCGCTGCTATTTTGTCGATGTGCATAGGGCTGATCGTCGCTCTTCCTGGAATGTCCAAGAAACGCTGGCTTCGTTTGCCGTCGCGTGTCTACGTCGAATTTATCCGCGCGATCCCTTTGCTTCCCATGCTCTTTTGGGTGTTTTATGGATTGCCTGTGGTTTTGAAGTCTATGGGCATAAATGCGAATATTGATGCGTTTTGGGGGGCAATCATCACGTTGGCGATTTCTGATAGCGCATTTACAGCAGAAATTTATCGCTCCGGCATCCAGTCTATCAACAAGGGTCAGACAGAGGCGGCGAAAACCATAGGATTAAATTACACTCAAACAATGCGC
>WTIQ01000128.1 GCA_011525185.1 Paracoccaceae bacterium
CTCCCTGAAGACTGTGATGTGATTGGTATCTGTGTCTGTGCCTGCGCCGAACGCCAAGCCATCACTGTCTCTTCTAGGAGATCGATCAAATCTCGAGCACTGCCTTCAAAACTCTGCAGCATAAGATAGACGTCCTGAGTAGAAGGCGACATACCCTCAGCTTCTAGAATAGCCTTTGCGCGAGACACCCAGTCTTGATGTGTTGGTGGAGTAAGATCCACAACTCGAAATCTACTTAGGATGGCGCCAAGTATCCGCGACTTGTGATTTGTGGTGGCAATGAAGCGGATATAAGATCGCTTCGCATCCATAAAATCGCGAAACAGCGGTTGCTGTGTGCGAAGATCTAGCGTGTCGATTTCATTGATCACCACAAGAGCTTTATCTGAGTTGCCAAAGAGCTGGAAATTAGTCTCTGCCATAATTTGAGACTGCAGGTCTTTCCCTGAACTTCCCCCATTGAATTCCCAGGTCATGTTCTGGATGTTTTTGGTTTTGAAGTATGTCTGGGCAATGACACGTGCGGCTTCCGTCTTTCCCGCGCCAGGTGGGCCCGCAAGTAATAGGGGCTTAGAGGGGATTACGGTGCAGTATTGTTTTATGATGTTTGCATTTAATGGATCTGCGATAACGAGATCCTCAAATTTTGATGGGAGATGTTTGAGATCAAAAGACATTGGTGCCTCCTTGTAAGATATTGAAGAGGGCGATCTGAATGCCGCCCTCTCGTTCCGCCTTAGCCGTAATGCGGGGTTGCAGCCCCATTCGCACGTAATGCGCCTCCGTTAAGAGTTGCATTCGGCATTGAATCGAGGGTGATCATTTTGGAGGTAAATTCGCGTACATCGCGTGCACGTCTTTCTGCAAGATCACCTGCGTCCACTTGGGCTTTACTGTCCTGGGCACGCTGATCGAGGTCTTTGCCAGAAGATATAAGGACCGCATCAATCACGCCTGCTTCGTTGCAGCCATAGACGATTGTACCCGTGCCATCATCATGACAGCGCACGAGCGCAACCGCATAATCTTCTTCATAGTCTGTGTTTGGTTGAATGAAGGTGGGAAGCTCGAATGTGCTTACGCCGACTTGAACCTCTGCAAGGCCATCTAGTGCCAGTTTTTTATAATCCTCCTTGCTCATTGTGCTAGCTTTTTGTGCTTTTGGCATGCGACGGACCTCTTCAATCCCTCCGCATTCCTGGACGTAGCTTGTAAAGCTTTGATCAGGATCTTTCATGTCATGGGCGATAGCGATCACACGTGAGTAAGAGTCTTCACGACGACCTTGTTTTCCAAAGACATACCTAATTACCTTGAGTGCTAAGCTTGTATTGGCTTGCGCTTTAATATCGAGATCTGTGAGGAGGGCCGCAAAAGCGCGACGCTTGCTCACTTCTGTTTTTAATTCCGCGTAAAGCGCATAGACCTCTTCTAATATTGCATAAAGTTCTGTCGTTGCTGCCCGCATCGTGCCTTCTTCCCAGACAAGGCGCGCTGCAGACATCTGCTCCAAGCGTGTGTGTATATCGTGTTTGATTTGAGATTGAACTGACATTTGTTTTCCTTTCAGAACATTAAGTTAAGATCCCTGCTCTCACAGCGGACCGGTTTATTCTGAGACTGGAGGAGACTTGATCTAGTGATGCTCTCTTCACCAAAAAGTATCAGAATGAGACGAAATATATCGACTCTCTGCACCTAAAAACTAAATCCAAATGCATCATGAGGGAGATGGATTCATGGTCTACGCTGAGACCATGGAGCTGCAATCGCCACTAAGCTTTAAGACAGCTCCGCCCAATGTAGAGGATTTACCACGCACAAGATTCCGTGAGCCAAGGAACTTGCCTTACAAGAATGCGCCAGGATTCATGGCTTCGCTTTATTATTGGTGGTGGGCATTTCTACGACGTAACACGGCTTACAAAAGGACATGCCGTCAAAGGGGTGGCGGTCGTTTACATTGGCTTTATCAAGATTTTGGCAATGTCTTTGGCAAAGACTTTATGTCGTGGTGGTCTCGACATCAAAAGCTCTTTGCTGAACGGATTGAGCCTAATCAATTAGACCGTGCTTACGGTGTATCTTATTGGCTTGATCCAAGAAAATCTTTCAATCAAATCCAAGAAGAAATCAAAGCACTGCATATGCGCGCGCATGCCTTAATGCCAAAATGCTCCAGTAAAATAATATCATCGGCGAAATATCCTATCTATACGAACGTCTCTTCGCATACGCTTTACAAGACACTTAAAATTTGGGACCTTCATCTGATGCACCCAAATGTATCTGCTTATGATCTGGGTATTTTGGCTGGTTTTAAGCCAAACCTTATGCCAGCAACAAAATATGGTGAAACGCGTACACAGCTTGCAAGGCAGGTCAAAGAGCATAATAAAAAAGCAAAAATCAGTATTGCTAATCAAACCAACCGATATTTACGCACGGCACGGCAATATATTGAGAATGTTGGTAAGGGCGAGTTTCCAAAGGCAGAAAAACGATAGAACAATAAAGCAAAAAGCCCCCGAATATCGGAGGCCTTTCGCTTATCCCGCAGCGTCACAGGGAGG
>WTIQ01000411.1 GCA_011525185.1 Paracoccaceae bacterium
AGAAATGAGAGGAGCCTCCTCATGAGTTTTGACGCATCCTACCAAGAAAAAAGCCTCAAAAGCGTCGGCACGCGACCTCTGCGACCTGACGGAGTGGATAAGGTAACGGGTCGCGCCCGATATGGAGCGGATTTCAACATGCCAGGGCAACTGATTGCAAAAGTGCTCAGAAGTCCGCATGCGCATGCCAAGATCAAAAGCATAAACACAGAAAAAGCAGAGGCGCTAAAAGGCGTAAAGGCGGTTGTGAGCGCCTCTGATCTGCCAGACCTCACGAATGGCAACTCTGATCTTTATGATATTTTAGACAACTGCATGGCACGGCAAAAGGCGCTCTATGACGGGCATGCTGTTGCTGCTGTCGCCGCAGTGGACGAAGCGACAGCGCGCGAGGCGCTCAAGTTGATTGAGGTGGATTATGACGTCTTGGCTCATGTCACCGATGTAGATGCAGCCATGGCCGCGGATGCTCCGATTCTGAATGACACAGTTTTCAAGACCGGCATTGAACCCACGCCCACCGCTCCATCCAATGTCACGAACCGCTCGGAATATGGGCATGGGGATATAGAGGCAGGCTTTGCTGCGGCAGATGAAATTGTCGAGCGCAGTTATAAAACGGGTCAAACCCACCAAGGCTATATTGAACCGCACGCCTGTGTTGCAAATTGCAATCCCGATGGCACCGCAGATCTTTGGGTCTGCACGCAGGGGCATTTTGTCTATCGTCAAAATTGCGCGGATTTGCTGGGGCTTGAGGTGTCAAAGCTGCGCGTAACGTCCTCCGAGATAGGCGGCGGCTTTGGCGGGAAAACACATGTGTGGACCGAACCTGTTGCCTTGGCACTCTCACGCAAAGCAGGTCGGCCAGTTAAATTAATCATGTCCCGTGAAGAGGTCTTTCGCGCCTCTGGACCAACAAGCGCCACGTCCATCGATGTCAAAATAGGGGCCAAAAAGGACGGCACCATCACCGCCGCCTCTGCGGTTTTGCGTTACACCTGCGGGCCTTATGCGGGCATGTGGGCAGAGCTTGGCGCGATGACCTCATTTGCATGTTATGATATTGAGAATGTGAAAACCATTGGCTTTGAGGTCTTGGTCAACCGCCCCAAAGTGGCCGCCTATCGCGCGCCTTCTGCGCCAATGGCCGCCTTTGCGGTGGAGAGCGCGATTGACGAACTGGCCGATAAACTGAGCCTCAACGCCCTTGACATGCGCATCAAAAACGCGGCTTCTGAGGGGAGTAAATCCTCTTACGGACCTGTTTATGGTCCCATTGGAATAGGACCGACGCTAGAAGCCTCCAAAGCACATGCGCATATGAATGCTCCCTTGGGGGAAAACCAAGGGCGGGGGATGGCCTGTGGATTTTGGTTTAACTTTGGCGGACAAACCTGCACAAATATAAATATAAATGCAGATGGAACCGCAACGCTGGCGGTCGGGACCGTGGATGTGGGCGGCTCGCGCGCCTCTCTTTCACTGATTGCCGCGGAAGAGTTAGGGGTCAACTATAGCGACATTAAGGCGATTATCGCAGACACATCCTCACTGGGCTACAACGACATGACCGATGGGAGCCGTGGGACCTTTTCCTCCTCCATGGCCACCGTATCAGCAGCACGCAATGCCATCGCGGTCATGAAAGAACGCGCAGCCCTCATGTGGGATATTCCCCAAGAGGATGTCTATTGGGAAGACGGGCACGCCAAAGCCGCTGGCTCTAAATACGGCAACCTTGCTCCTTTATCAGTCAAAGAGATCGCAGAAGCCTCTGGCAATACGGGCGGTCCTATCGCGGGACATAGCGAATTGGTGGCAGATGGCGCAGGTGTGTCCTTTGCCACACATATCTGCGATGTGGAAGTGGACCCTGAAATCGGGACAACACGCATTTTGCGCTATACGGTCATCCAAGATGCAGGAAAAGCAGTACACCCTGATTACGTCGAAGGCCAATACCAAGGCGGTGCGGCACAGGGGATTGGCTGGGCTTTGAACGAAGAATATATCTATGGTGAAGATGGGCGTCTACAAAACCCTGGATTTCTTGATTATCGGATCCCTGTCTGTTCGGACCTGCCGATGATTGACACACAAATTCTGGAAATTCCCAACCCCAACCACCCCTACGGTGTGCGCGGTGTGGGTGAGACCTCGATTGTGCCACCGCTAGCCGCTGTCGCAAATGCGGTGTCAAATGCTGTGGGCGTGCGGATGTCACAGGTTCCCATGTCGCCGCCTCGCATTCTTGAGGCCCTCCTTAGCAAAGCACAAAATTAGTGGTTCAAGTCACCTTGTGGGGCGGTCTTGTCCCACTGGCGGGAGGTCAGAAAACGCTGGATGTGGAGGCATCGAGCATTCGCGAGTTGTTTCGTAAACTTGAGGAGCGCTATCCAAGCCTATCTGGGCCGCTCAAGACAGAGGTGGCTGTCGCGGTTAATGGTACCATTTATCGTGATGACTGGTCAATCAGCTTACCAAAAGACGCAGAAATCTATTTGATGCGCAGACTGGCGGGAGGCTGACGGGACAGACATGTGACCACGTGCTGCGGCGGATGCTGTGCAAAGAGAGCCGATCAAATATCATTTTGGGTGATTGCAACTTTGTGGTACTGGAGAATATGACCATATAAAACAGGAGCTTGCTATGTCTCTCGATCAAACGCGGTCCACTTCGTCATTTTGTACAAGAAACGGAACAGGGCGCACAGAAGAAAGCGAATATTGGGGGATAACCTCGGAATATGGTGTTTTGCGCGATGTGCTCTTAGGGCCAATCGAGAGCTTTGGACCAATGGACAATATGGCCTATAGCTCACTCTTTCGCTCAACGGCTATGGCGGGGCTGGACTTTGATCACAATGTGGCAAAAACCCAGTATTTAGAAATGTGCAGCGCGTATCAGGACGCAGATGTGACCCTTCACACTCTCCCCAGCGATCCTCATCTGAAATATGGCCTCTATGCCCGCGACTCAAGCTTTATGACCCCTTGGGGCGCGGTGATCACTCAGCTCGCCAATCCAAGGCGACGCGGGGAGTACGCTTCTGCCCTCAAGTTCTATCTGGAGCGTGGGATACCTATTTATGACCTCGTTTCCGCGGGGCATTTTGAAGGGGGAGATTTTCACATTGTCGAACCGGGGGCCGTTTTGATCGGCTATACAAACCTGCGCTGCGAAGAGGTTTCGGCCAAACAAATCGGCGCTTGGGTAGAACGTGAAGGATGGGAGGTTCATTATGCCTATATTGACCCCTATTATGTGCATATCGATCTCATGGTCTGTGTCATAGCGCCAAAATGCGCAGTCGTTTGTTTGGAGACGACACCAGAGCACGTGGTTGATTGGCTCAAGTCGCGCCAATTTGAACTTATTCCTGCAACGTTCCAAGAAACCATGGCGCTGGGGGCCAATGTCATGTCACTGGGGGATGATCGTATTATCACACCAGCGCACAGCACAGATTTGATCGGTAAACTCAAAGCAAACGGGTTTAAGGTTTATGATCCTGACATGAGCATGATCACGCAAATGGGGGGAGGATTGCACTGTATGGCACAATCGCTCCGCCGCGATGCGGTTTGAAATCAGACAGACCTGCGAACAGGGCTTTGCCACAAAAGACCTCTGAATAACATTGGTCCCATTTTGAAATGAGGCCCGCGCCTGCCTGGGTAGGCGCGCATCTGCGATGATGAAATCTCTAAGAATTCGCCGCAATACCCATATATCGCAAACAGTTGTGACAGTGAACGCGCCTGCCGAGGGGGCAGGCAGGCGCGGCCCAGTGGCACCACCAGGCGGTATGTTTGTGCTGTTATTTCTATTATGCAGAAGTCCTTTTAATAAACATGCTCGAGGCAGTGGCCGCTATCAAGCATTGTGTCTAAGCTGATTTTAAGCGACTGTTGTAACGAAGGTTTGCGCTCGTCTCCGCTAAAAAGGAATTATTCTGTGATCGATATTGAAAAAATTCGCGCCGATACGCCTAGCTGTCAGGAGATCATCCATTTCAATAACGCAGGCGCTTCGCTGATGCCAAAACCTGTTTTTGCCGCCCTGCAAAGGGTTTTAGAGGACGAGAACAGACTGGGCGGATATGAAGCCGAGCGACGAGCACAGCCAGATATACAAGGGTTTTACGCTGCCTTTGGCGCACTCCTAAATGCCGACCCCGACGAAATTGCCTATGTGGAAAACGCAACACGGGCATGGGACATGGTCTTTTATGGGCTGCGCTTGGGCAAAGGTGATCGGGTCATCACCCATAGCTCTGAATATGCGTCAAACTATCTTGCCCTTTTGCAGCAGTCGCGCCGTTTTGGCTTTGAAATCGATCTCGTGCCCTCCGACCGCTTTGGTCAAATCGATGTAGAACAGTTAGAGGCGATGCTGACGCCGCAAACCAAACTGATTGCAATCACGCATGTCCCAACTCAAGGGGGCCTTGTTAACCCCGCCGCCGCGGTTGGAGAACTCGCCCAAAAGCATGGGATTGCCTATCTTTTAGATGCCTGTCAGTCGGTCGGGCAAATTGATGTCGATGTCGCTCAAATTGGCTGTGATTTTTTATCGGGCACGGGGCGCAAATTTTTACGTGGGCCGCGAGGCACTGGGTTTCTCTATGTGCGCCGCTCAATGCTTGAGCGGATCGACCCGCCATTTGTTGATCTCCTCTCTGCAAAATGGACAGCGCATAATTCTTATGAATTCGCCGCAGGGGCCAAACGGTTCGAGAATTGGGAAAGCAATGTCGCGGGTCGTGTCGCTTTGGGTGAAGCCGTGCGCTATGCTAAAGCCATTGGTCTAAACCATATAGAAACCCGCGTCGCCAAGCTCGCTGACGTGCTTCGAGAAGCCCTATCAGACATCAAAGGCGTGCAGGTTCGTGATTTGGGACAGACAAAATGCGGTATCGTCACCTTCACCAAAGAGGGCCGTGATCCGCAATTTATTGAAGAACGTTTACGGGAGAAGGGGATAAATGTTTCCGTAGCGCTCATGACCTCCGCAAGGCTTGATCTTGAAGCCCGTAATCTCTCGTCTCTGGTGCGCGCTTCGGTACACTATTTTAACACAGAGGATGAAATAAGCCGCTTTGTACAGGCCGTGAAGAACATTTAAACCAAAAAACGGCTCTTAAGTATAAACCGCAAAAGTGCTTTTGATCACAAACCTCACTCAGCACGCGCGCAACATCAATACCTTACAACGCACTGACTTTGTCAAATGCCCCCCACGTTAGAATGTAAAGCGGGGGGCATGATCTTTACAGCCCTACCTTAACCGATGATCTCGTTTAGGGTTTTGCTTGGACGCATGACCCGTGCAAGCTTTTCACGATCAGGATGGAAATATCCGCCCAAGTCTGCGGCAGACCCTTGTACTGCTGCAAGTTCGGACAAGATAGCGTCCTGCTTTTCGCCAAGAGCTTTGGCAATGGGCTGAAAATGAGTGGCAAGATCAGCATCCTGAGATTGTGACGCCAAAGCCTCCGCCCAATAAAGAGCAAAGAAATAGTGGCTGTCCCGATTGTCTGTCTGTCCGACTTTACGCTCTGGCGACTTGTTATTGTCTAAAATACGCTGGGTTGCCGCCTCGACCGCATCCCCAAGAACAGCCGCTTTGGCGTTTCCTCTGGCATTGGCCAAGAAGGTCAAGCTTTCTCCAAGGGCGCAAAACTCTCCCAAGCTATCCCACCTGAGGTGATTTTCCTCCACAAGCTGCTGTACATGCTTGGGCGCCGAGCCCCCTGCCCCTGTCTCAAATAAGCCGCCCCCTTGCATGAGTTTGACAATAGAGAGCATTTTCGCAGAGGTTCCAAGCTCGAGGATCGGAAAGAGGTCTGTCAGATAGTCGCGTAAAACATTGCCCGTTATTGCGATACTATCCTTTCCTTCGCGGATGGTTTCGAGCGTTAGACGTGTAGCCTCACGCGGGGCGAGAATTTCAAAGGTATCAGAAAGGCCCGCCTCTGCTAACATCGGCTTTACGTATTTGATCAATTCAGCGTCATGAGCGCGTGTGGCATCAAGCCAGAAAATAGCTTGAGACCCTGTGGCTGCTTGACGCTCTATGCCGAGGCGTACCCAGTCCTCAATCGGCGCTTTCCGCACAGTGGACGCGCGCCAAATATCACCCGTTTGAACATTTTGTTCATGCAATACATCGCCATTTTCCAAAATGTAACGTACGGTTCCATCGGAAGGAATTTCAAAAGTCGTGGGGTGGCTGCCGTATTCCTCTGCCTTTTGCGCCATCAACCCAACATTTGCAACCGCGCCAGAGGTTGTCGGGTCCAATGCCCCTGTCTCTTTGAAATAGTTAATTGTCTCGTCATAGACCGAGGCATAACAGCGATCAGGTATGACGCATTTGGTGTCGCCCTGCTCTCCATCTGGGCCCCATCCCTTGCCACCTGCACGAATAACAGCTGGCATCGAAGCATCAATAATGACATCAGAGGGCACGTGAAGGTTGGTAATCCCTTTGTCACTATCCACCATATACATCGGTGCTCTACGCGCCAAAATAGCCTCAAAATCTGCGAGAATGTCAGGTGACTCTGCGAGCCTTGCCAGAACATCGCCCAGGCCCGAATTGGGATTAACACCTAAGTCGTCGAGAGCGTCAGCGTGTTTCTCAAATGCCTCCTCAAAATAAACAGAAACCGCATGACCAAAAATAATAGGATCAGAGACCTTCATCATGGTTGCTTTCATATGCAGCGAAAACAAAACGCCCTGCTCTTTGGCCGCGGCAATTTCGGCACATAAGAAGGCGCGTAAAGCAGAGGCACTCATAAAGGTGGCATCCACGACAGTCCCCTCATGCAGTTCAATTCCATCCTTTAAAACGGTGGTCACGCCAGAGCTATCTGTAAACTCGATCTTTGCCTGTCCCGCCTGAGCGGCTGTCAACGTGGCAGAAACCTCATTAGCGCGAAAATCATTACCACTCATCGATGCAACATGCGTTTTCGAAGTACTTGACCAGCGTCCCATGGAATGCGGGTTTTTCATTGCGTAATTCTTCACCGCACGCGCCGCGCGGCGATCTGAATTCCCCTCACGCAACACTGGGTTTACGGCAGACCCTTTTATCGCATCATATCGCTTGCGTATCGTTATTTCATCAGCGCTTTCGGGCGCTTCAGGATAATCTGGTAGGTTATATCCTTGCTCTTGCAATTCTTTGATTGCTGCTGTGAGTTGAGGCACTGAAGCAGAAATATTTGGAAGCTTGATTACATTTGCCTCAGGTTGCTTGACCAGTTCACCTAACACCGCAAGGTCATCAGACTGTGTTTGGGCAGCTTCCAGATACTCTGGAAATGCAGAAATGATTCGTCCTGCCAGAGATATGTCCTTTGTTCCCACACTTACACCTGCGGCGGCAGCGAAGGTCCGAATAATCGGAAGCAAAGACGCGCTGGCAAGCTCAGGCGCTTCGTCTACAATTGTATACAAAATATCAGGGTTAACAGATTTGGCCATGTCTCTCGTACCTTTTCAAAATCGAGGGGTCCCTAGTACGCTCAGGCTCATCTAAGATCAAAAGCCTAGAAAGCGCAGTAAATTTGCAATCGCAAATATAGGAACACCGTGAAAATTTCAATTGGCGTTTAACAAGTTTTTAATATCTGAATATTAATCTGGCATACGCGCGCATTGATCTATGTCTTTCACCTTTGGAACAATTAAAATTATCATTATTTTTTATACTTAAAAGTGAATTTAAATAATTATTTACTATTTTTAGTTTACTCACTGCTTGACACAAAGATAGTTATTCGCGACTAATATATGAAGTAATAAGGGTGGTTTGAAATGCAAGGCTTTAGAGAGCGATTGAGTGATGCGGTGTCAAACTCGCCTATATATTGCAATGACATTTGGAAACTATCTCGAGATGCTGGGTTATCCGATGAGACGCTCTACTCCATTATTCACAACCAAGATCTCGACAGAAGCTCGATAGGTCCAGACCTTTTCACAATCGCTCGCGTGGCTGCGCTGTTGGATGTGTCGATGGACTATCTCATCGACAATGAATTTGAAAAGTATTCTCCAAAAGATAATTTTGACGCAGGCGCCAGTCATATTTTGGCAAGTCTCAATAGCCAAGTGCTGGAGGGCGCGTCGCCATTGTCAACAGACAAGCTTTTACGCACATATAAAAAATGCGATGGTAAAATGGCAGGATTTACGAAGCTCTTGCCCTATTGCGATCAATATAAAGTACCCGAGCCAAATGAGGATCACCTTGTCGTCAAAAGCATCGGTAAACAGAGCCTCTCTGCAATTACGATGGGAAGCGCCGAAATTTCCATATTACAAGATGCACTCGATAAATTCAGGGATAGCAATATTAAAAAAGATTGGATGAGCGGTTATAAGCTTGCAGCGCAACATAACACGCATATCTCAATCGAAGAACTTGATGTGCAAATGCCAAATCAACCCATACACATCAGGCTGGATTATATACGCTGCTTGCTGCGGGTCTCTGATCCAGACCTACTCCTAAACTTTTCTATCCTTATTTTGTAGTTCGCAATGCGTTTTGCCTTCGAATAGCCTCCACAACAGATGCGACATGGTAGTGAATATCCTCAGCATCCAAATAGGCTAATACTTCACTGCGGTCGCGTGGTGTCGAAGGCTCAATCAACCAATCAAATGGTTTCGAAATCAATTGATTGAAACCATATAGGGCTGCCGCGCCACGCAAAATATCGCGCTCTCTAATAAAGCAATAGGTTTGGTTGGCATCCCAACGCAATGTTGTAACCAAATGACCAATGGCGACAAAGGCACGCAGCGCAAGACGAGAACCTCGAAAGCTTCGTGAGACAAATAGATCACCAAAGTAAACCGAACGCCCGTTAAAACGGGCCTTCACTTTGGCACGCACGTTCCCGATCACTTTGTCATTTCCATCTGCACTATAGGCTCGAATAAAAATACGGCTCCAATATGTGTCGATCCCTTCGCGCGCCAAATCCTCCAACCGCGCGCAGCCCATCATAACAGGCTCTCCTGCTTGCCGTAAAACCAGCGGACAATAATTTGACACGCTGAAGTCGTTACTAAGGGGTGATGACATCGGAGTTATGTAAGGCTTATCAAGCCCTGCCACAAAACCATTTATTTCAAAAGGATCATTTAATTCTTCGATGGTAAAGCCCTGCCTTTCCAAGAATTCAATCAAGGAATTGATTTGTTGCCCCATGAGTAGCGTATTCATTTTGCTCCCCGCACTTCCACAAACTAAGCATACAACTTTAACGCAGCCACCCTTGGCCTCTAGATTGAAAATTGTGACAAAATTGTATCAATAAGAGGCAATTGCTCACCGCTTGTGAATAATGGAATGCTGAATATTATATTATTCACAAAAAATCATAAAATTCTTATCCACGCACCTAGCATAAAGGATAAGACTCTTAAGATTTAATGAATTATTGCTTAGCTTTAGACACGGTATTTTCGAACGGATTTATAGGAGCTCGGCCCATATTTCATGGGTTTAACATTGCGCCTGATTATCCTCAAAAAGCGAACATATGAGAGCAACGCCAAAGCCAGCCTTGAGCGAGATCCTCAGGTTTTTAGCCTGTTGCTCGTATTCAGAAACAACAAATCCATTCTAGCTTATTGGCGATACCCGTCTGGCAAAAAACAAAATTGACACTCCATTTTGTGCGATATGTTCCAACGTGGGCTTTAGCAATGAATTGATATCCAGAGATAAATCTCTAAAATTACGAAGAAATTCAGTTTCATCTCAGCTTGGATCCATGAAAAAAACACGACGAATTTTAAATCTAGCCTGCACTTTTTTGATCGTCACAGCCAGTCCTGCACTTGCGAATGACACAAAGCTAATTCAATTTTACCTCGATAAGCTGGGATATAATGTAGGGC